>NZ_JAPMXC010000046.1 GCF_026624755.1 Robbsia betulipollinis | reverse complement strand
GGGAGCGTGCACAGCCACGTCCACTGCAATGCCATAGCGATCGGCAAGCTCCTGGCCATAGTCGAAAGCAAGCCGCTGCCGCTCTTCGGCTGGCAACTCGTGAGGCAGAGCAAGCGTGAACTCACGCGCAAGCACGGCGTCCGCACGTTTGTGATGCTGTTCAAGCCGATTCCAAAAGGCGGCGCGGTTCTCCGTGCTGCCACCGGGCAGGGAAAGATGGGCAGCATCTACCCCGCCTTTCCGGGTGTAATCGTGGATTTCACCCGTACGCACATCCACAATGCGTTCGGCAGCACGACGGGTGCTCCTGCTTATCTGCTTCACCGACATGTGGAATTGCGCCATGGTTTTGCTTTTTAGCCCCTGCAAAGGGTCCGGCAGAACGCCCGCACGTAATCTCCGAAGGGGATTACTCTAAGTGCGCCCTTCGTTTCCCTCGGGATTCTACACCCTCGCTTCGCTCGAATATTCGACAACTTATATATAAGGGCCAACAACAACGTTGTAAAATGCCAAAGGGAAAATTTCGGGGAAAGAAATGGCACTTATAGAGCAACGAATTACCAAAGCGGAAGAAGCAGTCAAAGCAGCAAAGGAA
>NZ_JAPMXC010000045.1 GCF_026624755.1 Robbsia betulipollinis | reverse complement strand
GCGACCATCCACCAGCTGGGCGGCGAGGTGCGCTTCGAGACGCGGGTCGACGACATCCTGATCGAGGATGGCAGGGTGCAGGCGCTGGCGTTGTCCGATGGCGAGACGCTGCCCTGCGACCACGTAGTGCTCGCCGTCGGACACAGCGCGCGCGATACCTTCGAGATGCTGCACGCGCGGGGCGTGTTCATGGAGGCGAAGCCGTTTTCGCTGGGTTTCCGGATCGAGCACCCGCAGGGGCTGATCGACCGCAGCCAGTTCGGCACGTTCGCCGGACACAAGCAGCTGGGCGCGGCCGTTGCTGCAATGATGGACCACCTTGTAATCGGCCGCGCGGTCTACAGCTTCTGCATGTGTCCGGGCGGTACGGTGGTGGCGGCGGCATCGGAACCGGGCCGGGTCGTGACGAACGGGATGAGCCAGTATTCGCGCAACGAGCGCAATGCGAACGCGGGCATCGTGGTGGGCATCACGCCGGAGGACTTTCCCGGCGGCCCGCTCGCCGGCATCGCGTTCCAGCGGCGTTGGGAAGAACGGGCGTTCGAACTGGGCGGCGGGGATTACCGGGCGCCGGCGCAGAAGGTCGGCGATTTCATCGCGGGGCGCGCGTCGACGTCACTGGGC
>NZ_JAPMXC010000044.1 GCF_026624755.1 Robbsia betulipollinis | reverse complement strand
GGTAGGTTCAATGGGTCGTTGCAACACCTTCATATTAATATCGAATGAAGGAGGGTTGACGAATGACACAAATGGGACGGCCTGGGTTGCCGACAGAAGGCAAAGTGGAGGTTTGGCGGCGGTGGCGCGCAGGTGAATCGTTTCTTGGGATCGGCAAGGCCATAGGCAAGCCCGCCGGGTCGATCTACGGCGTAATCCGGCTATGCGGGGGTTACACCCCTGCTCCGCGTAAGCGATCGCTGCGGGCATTGACCTTGAGTGAACGTGAAGAGATCTCGCGTGGCGTGTCAGCCGGGCTTTCAATTCGCGCCATAGCCCATGAGTTGAATCGTAAGCGTCCAGGCAAGGCATCTTGCCTGGTGGATGTTGGCTGAGTTCGGGCTAGATGAAGCGCGGGATGCCCGCCCGTTACGTCCCCACTTATTTTCGTAAGCGGGGACGTATTTTTAGACGCGCGTTGACGCGGGCGTTGAACCCATCAGCGTCCACGGCAGCAGGTCATCGATCCGGTTGACCGGATGATCGGCGATGCGCGTGAGCACCTCGCGCAGATACGCCTCGGGGTCGAGGCCGTTAAGTTTAGCCGTGCCGATGAGGCTGTACATCGCCGCTGCCCGGTGGCCGCCGG
>NZ_JAPMXC010000043.1 GCF_026624755.1 Robbsia betulipollinis | reverse complement strand
CATCCGTCACCGACGGCAGGCGAAGCGGTACGCCGCATCGCGGCGCTCTATGCGATCGAAGCCGGGATACGCGGCCAACCGCCCGACCAGCGCCTGGCGACGCGCGTCGAACAAACGCAACCACTGCTGCGCGATCTGCATGCCTGGATGCAAGGCTTGCTGCCGGCCCTGTCGAGCAAGTCCGCGCTTGCCGGGGCGATCCAGTACGCGTTGAAGCGCTGGGAGGCGTTGAATACGTTCGCTCGCGACGGCCGTGCCGAAATAGACAATAACGCGGTGGAACGCGCCCTACGCGCGGTCGCGCTCGGACGTAAAAACTATCTGTTCGCGGGTTCGGACGCCGGCGGCCACCGGGCAGCGGCGATGTACAGCCTCATCGGCACGGCTAAACTTAACGGCCTCGACCCCGAGGCGTATCTGCGCGAGGTGCTCACGCGCATCGCCGATCATCCGGTCAACCGGATCGATGACCTGCTGCCGTGGACGCTGATGGGTTCAACGCCCGCGTCAACGCGCGTCTAAAAATACGTCCCCGCTTACGAAAATAAGTGGGGACGTAACGGGCGGGCATCCCGCGCTTCATCTAGCCCGAACTCAGCCAACATCCACCAGGCAAGATGCCTTGCCTGGACGCTTAC
>NZ_JAPMXC010000042.1 GCF_026624755.1 Robbsia betulipollinis | reverse complement strand
TTCATTAGACGTTCTACCGTGCACCGTGCAACACGGATGCCCTCGCGGTTCATCTGTTTCCAGACCTTGTCGGCACCATAAACCTGCCAATTCGCGTTCCAGACCCGCTCAACCTCTGCCACCAGCCGGTCGTCGCGTTGGGCCCGTTCGCATCGCAGCGCCGGGTTGCGCTGCCGGGCCGCGTGGCGTCTGTAGCACGACGGGGCAATCTGCAAGACTTTGCAAATGGGCTCGACCCCGTATGCATCCCGATGGCCATCGATATACGCCTTCACGACTTCAAGCGGCGGTCGANCTCCGCCTGCGCGAAAAACGCGCTGGCCGTCTTCAAAATATCGTTGGCGCGGCGTAGTTCCTTGACCTCGCGCTCCAGCGCCTTCAGGCGCTCTCGTTCGTCGCTTGACAGGCCTTCGCGCTGCCCCTTACCAACCTCGTCGCGCTTCACCCAATCCAACAGCGTCTGCGGCACGCAGCCTATCTTCGGCGCGATGGACTCGACCGCTGCCCACAATGACGGGTACTCACCACGGTGTTCCTGCACCATGCGCACGGCCCGCTCGCGCATCTCTGGGGAAAATTTGTTTGTCTTCGTCATGACACCATTCTCTCAAGAATTGGTGCCTCCTCAAAATCCGGGGCGATTCA
>NZ_JAPMXC010000041.1 GCF_026624755.1 Robbsia betulipollinis | reverse complement strand
TTTGGACAGCCCCGAGTTGGTCATTCTCTGATCAGCTTCCTAGTGAAGTTTTTTGAGCATTCAATGTCCCAAAAACCGGTTTAGCAGGGAAGGGGGAAGGTTTTCTCTCTCTCCAAGGCAAGCCCCGGAGGGGCGCGTCAGGCCCAAGGGGCAAAGGTCGTGGGGAGCCGGTGGGCAGACTCCGGCACCGGGCAAAGCCCGGCTGTCCACACGCCAGTGTGGGCAGCGGAGTTGTCCACGGGCGGGCGCGGAAACTGCGCGGAATCGGACCTCCAACTGGTTTTGACTTAGCGGGGACAAGGGGCGCAGCCCCATAGGTTTTCGAACGATTTTGCGCAGCAAAGTCTAGTGAGTACACTAACGGTTTTTCGTTAGTGGCCCACCGGAGGTCCGCCGATGCCCAATTTCGCATTGCCCTCGGCGATCACTTCCGCGCCATAGCTCACCAGCCCGAGTACGACCAGATCGCCCTCGGCATAGATCCGCTGACCCGAACGCAGCGGCCGGTCGACGACCAGCGTCGGCACGAAACCCGTCGAGACCGCCGTCGGCAGCCCTTCCTCGACGTTCGCCGTCGCGGAGGCCGCCACCGGCGCGTCCGTCGCTGGCGGGCTGGCATCGTCGCCGGCATCGGCTGTTTCGGCTGTTTCGGC
>NZ_JAPMXC010000040.1 GCF_026624755.1 Robbsia betulipollinis | reverse complement strand
GTAAGCGTCCAGCCAGTACATCTTCTCCATCCGATCTAAAAGCGCGAGGATTGCCGATTTCATAACGGGATCGGAAGCGATGAGAGAAGAGCCGGATGTAATCGAGGTCAAGCCGTCGACAGCACGTCGACGCTTTAGCACGACGTTCAAGCGGGAACTGGTGGAACAGACGTTGCGCCCCGACGTCTCGATGGCCGCGGTGGCGTTAGCCAACGGCCTCAACACGAACCAGCTTGCCCGATGGCGGCGCGAGTATTTATTGGGTACGGGTGCCAGTCCGATGCCATTGCCCGCACTGGTACCCGTCAGGATGATCGAACCCGCGCCGCTTGTGGCGTCTCAGCCTGGTGCCACCCCGCCCGTGTCAGGCGAGATCGAGTGGCGTCAGGGGGCGAACACGATCGTGCTGCGTGGCACGGTCGATGAGGGCGCGTGGCGCTTGCTGCTGGCTCATCTACGAGGCGCACGTTGATCGGTCTGCCCGGTGGCACGCAGGTCTGGCTGATCGCCGGTGCCACCGACATGCGCCGGGGCTTCAACGGCCTGGCAGCCATCGTACAGAACACGCTTGCCTCGAACCCCTTCGGCGGCCACGTGTTCGTCTTCCGCGGGCGCCGTGGCGATCTCATTAAAGTGCTCTGGTGGGACGGCCATGGGCTGTGCCTGCTGAGCAAACGTCTGGAACGCGGGCGCTTCGT
>NZ_JAPMXC010000038.1 GCF_026624755.1 Robbsia betulipollinis | reverse complement strand
ACAAACACTTCAACTTCGCTGAGTCTCGGGAGGAGACAGTGTGGCCATCGTTACGCCATTCGTGCAGGTCGGAACTTACCCGACAAGGAATTTCGCTACCTTAGGACCGTTATAGTTACGGCCGCCGTTTACCGGGACTTCAATCAAGAGCTTGCACCCCATCATTTAATCTTCCGGCACCGGGCAGGCGTCACACCCTATACGTCCACTTTCGTGTTTGCAGAGTGCTGTGTTTTTATTAAACAGTCGCAGCCACCAGTTTATTGCAACCCTTTCACCCTCTCGGCGCGAGCCGATCAAGCTACCAGGGCGTACCTTATCCCGAAGTTACGGTACCAATTTGCCGAGTTCCTTCTCCCGAGTTCTCTCAAGCGCCTTAGAATACTCATCTCGCCCACCTGTGTCGGTTTGCGGTACGGTCTTGTTAGACTGAAGCTTAGAGGCTTTTCTTGGAACCACTTCCGATTGCTTCGTCGCCTGAGCGACTGGCCTCACACCCTTGAATTCCGCACCCGGATTTGCCTAAGTGCCTTCTCCAATGCAAGGACCGGGACTTCCAACACCCGGACAACCTTCCGCGATCCGTCCCCCCATCGCATCTAACAATGGTGCAGGAATATTAACCTGCTTCCCATCAGCTACGCATCTCTGCCTCGCCTTAGGGGCCGACTCACCCTACGCCGATGAACGTTGCGTAGGAAACCTTGGGCTTACGGCGAGGGGGCTTTTCACCCCCTTTATCGCTACTCATGTCAGCATTCGC
>NZ_JAPMXC010000037.1 GCF_026624755.1 Robbsia betulipollinis | reverse complement strand
CATTTCGCTCGCCACTACTCTGGGAATCTCGGTTGATTTCTTTTCCTGCGGCTACTTAGATGTTTCAGTTCACCGCGTTCGCTCCAATGACCTATGTATTCAGTCAGAGGTGACCCATACGGGCCGGGTTTCCCCATTCGGACATCTTCGGATCAAAGCTTGTTTGCCAGCTCCCCGAAGCTTTTCGCAGGCTACCGCGTCCTTCATCGCCTGTAATCGCCAAGGCATCCACCACATGCACTTATTCGCTTGACCCTATAACGAGTACGTCTCGCGACTCTCTCAAATCGTTTGACGCCACGCTACAGGTTTTGAGTATCGGTTTGTGCCGTATTCCAAGTGGCCTACCGAGGTAGGCCGCTTAAAGATACTTGATACAATCACAACCCAAACGTCGTCCACGCGCCATCTCTAACGCGCTTCAGACGTTTATTGAACTTCTTCCAGATTTTTAAAGAACGACAGCCGATGGGTATTGCTACCCTTCAGTAGTTGGCAATTGCCAAGCCGAAACACTCGTCACGTACGGCACGTACGCGAAGCGCTTAGGCTTGGGAATTTGGTGGAGGCTGACGGGATCGAACCGACGACCCCCTGCTTGCAAAGCAGGTGCTCTCCCAGCTGAGCTAAGCCCCCAAATGCAGTACTTCCGGAGTCCATAACTCCAGCCGTTATTGCAACCACTTGGACTAAATGGTGGGTCTGGTTGGATTCGAACCAACGACCCCCGCCTTATCAAGACGGTGCTCTAACCGACTGAGCTACAGACCCCTTCAGTCTGTCGTATTGACAGCCGATAAGCGTGAGCGCTCAATTTAAGACGCTGCTCGAGAAAGGAGGTGATCC
>NZ_JAPMXC010000036.1 GCF_026624755.1 Robbsia betulipollinis | reverse complement strand
ATCGACGGCCCGCTGTTCGAGGACTTGGGGTAGTGCCTTCGCGCTGTCGATTTCCTTGATCCAGCGCCGCAGCACGTTTGGATTCATGCCATGCGAAACCGCCACCGCTGAGCAGGAGACGCCGGGTTGCCGGCATTGCTCAATGAGTTCGGCTCTGAATGACGCACTGTATGTGCGGCGCGTGCGCCCCCTGGGCGCTTCTTCGGCAATAGTGTGCACGTGTCCGCTTCCTGATCGTGGACACGTATGCTCTTACGCCTTCGAGCGTGATGCCAGATGGGATCACTGGCCGCTTACGGTCGACTCCCACAGGAGGGCGCTGACCGCATCCGGTCATGACGCAGGACGGCAGCCGCGAAAGTCAGACGCGCGTAAACGCAAACGCCCCGCCTTTTGAGGGGCGGGGCGTTTGGTACGGCTTAGGGAGCCTGACGATTACCTACTTTCACACGGGAATCCGCACTATCATTGGCGTGGAGTCGTTTCACGGTCCTGTTCGGGATGGGAAGGGGTGGGACCGACTCGCTATGGTCATCAGGCAAAGAGGGGTGTGGCGCACGCGGTGCAGCGGTGCGGCGTCACGAATCTGGGAAGAAGTTCAATCTGGGGTGCGAGTGTATCGGCACACGACCGATGCTGCATAACCTGCACACGTTGGCTGCGGTATTGCACGCAGTCTTAAAACGTACTGGTTATAGGATCAAGCCTCACGGGCAATTAGTACTGGTTAGCTTAACGCATTACTGCGCTTCCACACCCAGCCTATCAACGTCCTGGTCTCGAACGACCCTTCAGGGGAATCAAGTTCCCAGGGATATCTCATCTCAAGGCGAGTTTCCCGCTTAGATGCTTTCAG
>NZ_JAPMXC010000035.1 GCF_026624755.1 Robbsia betulipollinis | reverse complement strand
GGCGGTCTCAACAGTCAAGTGCAACGGTTAGCGAATCCTTCGGCGGCCAACTCCATTGCCATGACTTCTTCCGGGGTTTTCCAGCCCAGTGTCTGACGAGGACGGCCATTGAGCAATCTGGCAATGTCGTTGAGTTGCATCTGGCTCACTCCCGACAGGTCGATCCCTTTGGGCAAGAACTGACGTAGCAGACCATTCGTGTTTTCATTGCTGCCGCGTTGCCATGGCGCGTACGGATCAGCGAACCAGATATCCAAGTTCAATTGCCGGGCCAATTCGACATGACAGGTCATCTCCGTGCCGCGGTCGTACGTCAGACTCTCGCGCAGGAACGCGGGCAGCTTTTTCATCTGGCGCGTGAAGCCCTCGAGGGCATCCGCCGCCGTGCAGCCATCCATGCGGCACAGCACCACGAACCGTGTCTTGCGCTCGACCAGCGTGCCCACACAGGAACGGTTGAACGCGCCCTTGATGAGGTCTCCCTCCCAATGCCCGGGCCACTTGCGCGTGGCGATGTCTTCTGGCCGATGAACGATGTGCAGCTCTTCGGGCACGAAGCTTTTGCGCGCGAGCGTGCGGCGCGCGTTGCCTCGTACGGGCCTCTCCTGGCGCAGCGCTTCAACCATGGCCTGCTTCAAGCCGCCACGTGGATGGGTATAAATCGCCGCGTAAATCGTTTCATGACTGACGCGCTCTTCGGGATCAGTGGGGTGCATGTCTCGAAGTCTGGCAGCAATTTGCTGGGGCGACCAACGTCGATATACCAGTTGATGATGCACATGCCAGTACAGCGCACTACCAGCGGTCAATTTGCGTGGCCTTCGGCTTCGTTCACGCCGTGCGCGATACGCCTTTGCAGCGGCAGTGGCGTCATAACACCTGCGCGTCTCAGTCCGGTTACGCGCGAGTTCTCGGCTGATGCTAGACGCGTTGCGTCCCAGCAGCCTCGCTATCGACCGGATGCTCGCGTTTTTACCGCTTTCGATCATGATTGCCGCGCGCTCTTCCGCGCTCAGATGAAAATATCTTTTTTCCATCCCAACACCCTATA
>NZ_JAPMXC010000034.1 GCF_026624755.1 Robbsia betulipollinis | reverse complement strand
CAACACTGACGCTCATGCACGAAAGCGTGGGGAGCAAACAGGATTAGATACCCTGGTAGTCCACGCCCTAAACGATGTCAACTAGTTGTTGGGGATTCATTTCCTTAGTAACGTAGCTAACGCGTGAAGTTGACCGCCTGGGGAGTACGGTCGCAAGATTAAAACTCAAAGGAATTGACGGGGACCCGCACAAGCGGTGGATGATGTGGATTAATTCGATGCAACGCGAAAAACCTTACCTACCCTTGACATGTACGGAATCCCGCTGAGAGGTGGGAGTGCTCGAAAGAGAGCCGTAACACAGGTGCTGCATGGCTGTCGTCAGCTCGTGTCGTGAGATGTTGGGTTAAGTCCCGCAACGAGCGCAACCCTTGTCCTTAGTTGCTACCCGCAAGGGAGCACTCTAGGGAGACTGCCGGTGACAAACCGGAGGAAGGTGGGGATGACGTCAAGTCCTCATGGCCCAGCACCACGAACCGTGTCTTGCGCTCGACCAGCGTGCCCACACAGGAACGGTTGAACGCGCCCTTGATGAGGTCTCCCTCCCAATGCCCGGGCCACTTGCGCGTGGCGATGTCTTCTGGCCGATGAACGATGCGCAGCTCTTCGGGCACGAAGCTTTTGCGCGCGAGCGTGCGGCGCGCGTTGCCTCGTACGGGCCTCTCCTGGCGCAGCGCTTCAACCATGGCCTGCTTCAAGCCGCCACGTGGATGGGTATAAATCGCCGCGTAAATCGTTTCATGACTGACGCGCTCTTCGGGATCAGTGGGGTGCATGTCTCGAAGTCTGGCAGCAATTTGCTGGGGCGACCAGCGTCGATATACCAGTTGATGATGCACATGCCAGTACAGCGCACTACCAGCGGTCAATTTGCGTGGCCTTCGGCTTCGTTCACGCCGTGCGCGATACGCCTTTGCAGCGGCAGTGGCGTCATAACACCTGCGCGTCTCAGTCCGGTTACGCGCGAGTTCTCGGCTGATGCTAGACGCGTTGCGTCCCAGCAGCCTCGCTATCGACCGGATGCTCGCGTTTTTACCGCTTTCGATCATGATTGCCGCGCGCTCTTCCGCGCTCAGATGAAAATATCTTTTTTCCATCCCAACACCCTATA
>NZ_JAPMXC010000033.1 GCF_026624755.1 Robbsia betulipollinis | reverse complement strand
CGGCGGCCACCGGGCAGCGGCGATGTACAGCCTCATCGGCACGGCTAAACTTAACGGCCTCGACCCCGAGGCGTATCTGCGCGAGGTGCTCACGCGCATCGCCGATCATCCGGTCAACCGGATCGATGACCTGCTGCCGTGGACGCTGATGGGTTCAACGCCCGCGTCAACGCGCGTCTAAAAATACGTCCCCGCTTACGAAAATAAGTGGGGACGTAACGGGCGGGCATCCCGCGCTTCATCTAGCCCGAACTCAGCCAACATCCACCAGGCAAGATGCCTTGCCTGGACGCTTACTCCGAAACGCCCTTTTCGGACTTGCACGAAGCGCAGCACAACACCGCATTGTCCGCCGCGCGCAAGGGGCCACCCAGGGCGTGCGGAACCAATGCGTCCGCGTTGGCGACTCGTTTTCCGGCAATGGGCTTGCCAATGAAGAGGGCGGCGCCGCAGTACACGCACAGCAAATCTTGTTCTATCCCTACCCATTTTTTTAGCCAACCAGGCGTGTGGGAACGTGCGACATTCCCGATGTCAGCGATCACGGCATCACAGAAAACCTCGGGCAAGGCGCGGATCACGATCGGAGTGACGGGCGGCGGCTCGTCTGCTTCGTACGGATCTCCGCCATCCCACTCGTGTGCGATGTCGGGCCATACATGCTTTGCGTGAAAAATGTTCTCCATCGTCGTGCCTCCTATCCGTTTTTCTCTCTTCAAGTTAACAAGATTCAGCCGACGCACAAGAGCCATGCAGGCAATACTGACATCGCCGCGAGACCTGCAAAGGTGGGGCGATCAAAAGCCACGGAGAGTGAAATGAAAGTAAGCGTCCAGGCAAGGCATCTTGCCTGGTGGATGTTGGCTGAGTTCGGGCTAGATGAAGCGCGGGATGCCCGCCCGTTACGTCCCCACTTATTTTCGTAAGCGGGGACGTATTTTTAGACGCGCGTTGACGCGGGCGTTGAACCCATCAGCGTCCACGGCAGCAGGTCATCGATCCGGTTGACCGGATGATCGGCGATGCGCGTGAGCACCTCGCGCAGATACGCCTCGGGGTCGAGGCCGTTAAGTTTAGCCGTGCCGATGAGGCTGTACATCGCCGCTGCCCGGTGGCCGCCG
>NZ_JAPMXC010000032.1 GCF_026624755.1 Robbsia betulipollinis | reverse complement strand
GGCACGTTCAACGGGTCGTTGCAACACCTTCCTATTAATATCGAATAAGGGAGGGTTGACGAATGGCACAAATGGGACGGCCTGGTTTGCCGATAGAAGGCAAGGCGGAAGTGTGGCGGCGGTGGCGGGCAGGTGAATCGTTTCTCGGCATCGGACGGGCGCTAGGCAAGCCAGCGGGATCAATTTACGGCGTGATCCGGCTATGCGGAGGATATACCCCTGCTGCGCGTAAGCGATCGTCGTGGGCATTGACATTGAGTGAACGTGAAGAGATCTCGCGCAGCGTCTCAGCCGGGCTATCAATTCGCGCCATAGCCCGTGAGTTGAATCGTGCGCCGTCTACGATTTCCCGTGAGATTGGGCGTAACGGTGGAACAGGCCATTATCGGGCATTGGAAGCGGATGACAGAGCCTTGAGGGTTGGCCTACGTCCCAAACATTGCCTGCTGGAGCAAAACCGTCGCTTGCGCTACGCGGTTGAGCGTAAGCTTTCGCGGGAATGGTCTCCGGAACAAGTAAGCGGCTGGCTCAAGCTCCGATATACCGATGACGAGTCGATGCGCGTGTCCCACGAAACGATCTATCGCAGCCTGTTCGTGCAAGCGCGCGGCGTTCTAAAGAAAGAGCTGCAGTATCATTTGCGAACCCAACGCAAGATGCGGCATTCACGATTTTCCAGCACCAAAGGCACTCGCAGCAAGATTGCTGACGCGGTTTCCATTCACGAGCGCCCGCCGGAAGCAGCCGAGCGCGCCGTACCTGGTCACTGGGAAGGAGATCTTGTCAGTGGAGCCAACAATACTCACGTTGCAACTTTAGTCGAGCGACGCTCAAGATTCACCATCCTAGTCAAAGTGAAGGGCAAGGACACGGTGAGCGTTGTGGCGGGCCTGACACGCGAGGTGAAGCGCTTGCCGCAGCATCTACGCAAGTCACTCACCTGGGATCGTGGCATGGAGTTGGCGAACCACAAAGACTTCACAATCGCCACGGACGTGAGGGTCTACTTCTGCGACCCACGGAGTCCTTGGCAGCGCGGTACCAACGAAAACACGAACCGACTTCTGCGCCAATACTTGCTTCACGGCACGCAACTCGATCAATATTCGCAGGCTGCGCTAAACAAAATCGCCGCGCGACTAAATGAAAGGCCGAGAAAGACCTTGGGCTTCATGTCTCCGGCCGATAAACTACGTGAGGCTGTTGCAGCGACCCATTGAACGTGCC
>NZ_JAPMXC010000031.1 GCF_026624755.1 Robbsia betulipollinis | reverse complement strand
CCTGAACCGGCCAGCCTTTCGTAGACATCTTCGAGCCATAATCTATGGCAACCGAGGAGGTCAGTATGAGCGGCAAGCGATACACGGATGAGTTCAAGATCGAGGCAGTCAAACAAGTCACCGAGCGAGGTCATTCGGTAGCAGATGTAGCACAGCGATTGGGCATTACGACGCACAGCCTTTATGCTTGGCGAGCCAGGTTCGAGAAGCCGGATGTCGTGCGCCAAGCGGAGCTGGACCAAAGTGCCGAGGTGCGGCGACTGAAGACCGAGCTCAAGCGTATGACCGAGGAGCGTGACATTCTAAAAAAAGCCGCCGCGTACTTTGCAAGGGGATAAAGGCAAGGTACGCGTTCATGCGGGTCCATATTAATGAACATTGTTTGCGCACGATGTGCCGGGTGCTTGATGTACATCGCAGCGGCTTTTACGCCTGGCAACGTCAGTCGGACAGCAAGCGTAAGCACGAAGATGTTCGACTAGTGGGACTGATCAAGCATCAGTGGCTGGCCAGCGGTAGCGTTTACGGTTACCGCAAGGTCACAATAGATTTGCGTGAATTGGGCGAGACGTGCAGCCGTCACCGCGTGCTTCGGCTGATGCATGGCGAGGGCCTGCGAGCTGAGGTGGGGTACGGCGGCAAACCACGTTACCGTGGCGGTCCGGTTGGTTTGATTGCCAATGTATTGAATCGGGACTTTGCGCCTGACGCGCCGAATAAGGTTTGGGTAACGGATATCACGTACATCCGGACCTATGAGGGGTGGCTGTATCTGGCCGCAGTCATGGATTTGTATTCGCGGCAGATCGTTGGCTGGGCCACACGATCCACCATGACCAGTGGTCTAGTATTACAGGCGCTGTTGGCTGCGGTATGGAAACGCAAGCCGGAACCAGGCGTCATGATTCATTCAGATCAAGGCAGCCAATTCACCAGTGATGACTGGCAGTCGTTTCTGAAGGCTCATCACATGGTACCGAGCATGAGTCGGCGCGGTAACTGCCACGATAATGCCGTGGCCGAGAGCTTCTTCGGGGCGTTGAAAAAGGAACGAATAAAACGGCGAATCTATCCGACCAGGGCGATGGCAACCACGGACGTATTCGATTACATTGAGATGTTCTACAACCCAATTCGCCGACACAGCTTCGTGGGCCATTTGTCACCCGTGGAGTTTGAGCGGCGCAATGCGTTAAACGGCTCGTAAGTGTCTATTAAACCCTGGCCGGTTCAA
>NZ_JAPMXC010000030.1 GCF_026624755.1 Robbsia betulipollinis | reverse complement strand
TGACCATGCCTCGGTTCCACGTACAGCAACTCACGCTACTTTTTGCATAGCTTCGTAATCACAAGGCGTGCGGTATCCGATTGACGAGTGGATGCGTTCGCGATTGTAAAACCCTTCAATCCAATCGACCACATCCAGTCTCGCCTGTGCCCGAGTTTCGTATCGGCATCGTGAAGTCTGCTCCACTTTCAACGTCTTGAAGAAGCTCTCCATCGGAGCGTTGTCCCAGGCGTTCGCCCGCCGGCTCATCGACACGACCATGCCGTATTGCCCGGCGAGCTCGCGGTGCGCCCAGCTGGCGTATTGACTTCCCCTATCGGAATGTAGAAGAAGTCCCCGGGGTGGACGGCGTTGCCAGTAAGCCGAGCGCAAGGCGTTGCAAACCAGCGTCGCATCGATGCGTTCAGACATCGACCATCCAACGACGCGCCGGCTTCCCAAGTCTAGAATTGCAGCCAGATAAAGCCAGCCTTCTCCCGTTGGGAGATAGGTAATATCCGCGACCCAGGCCTGGTTCGACGCCCAACCATCGAAGCGCCTGGCCAACACGTTCGGCGCCACGGGCAGGCGATGCGACGAGTCCGTGGTGGCACGCCAGGCTCGGCGATATACCGGCCGCAGCCCCTGGCGCACCAAGCTGCGGCGCACACGCTCCGCGCTCGCCTTCATCCCCTGCGCGGCCAGCGCCTTGACCAGCCTGGGACGACCGTAGGTGCCCCGACTTTGCGCGTGCAAGCGAGCAATCTCGTCATCGAACGCGGCACGCCGCTGGCCGCGCGCGCTGGGTGAACGCACCCGCCATTGGCAATAGCCGCTGCGCGAGACCTGCAACACCCGGCACAGGCGGCTCACATCGTATTGGTCGCGGTGAGCCGTAATCCAGGCATACTTCACCGCGACCCCTTCGCGAAGTACGCCGTCGCTTTTGACAAGATTTCCACATCGAGCTTCGCGCTCGCCAGTTCCTTGCGAAGCCGGCTGATCTCGGCCTCCATCTCCGACACACCCAGCTTCACGCGGGTGGCGGCCGGGGCTGCGCCAGAGACGCCCGCCACGCCATTACGCTGCTGCTTGCGTGCCCAGTTGCCTATCGTCGCCACCGGTACCCCGAGGCGGCGTGCCGCCTCGTTATGCCCTACAGAATTGGCCAACCTTGCCGCTTCCGTGCGAAATTCCTCGGTGTAGCGACGATTCGGTACGTTCTTTTCGACCATCTCGACCTCCGTTCAACAGATTATCCAACATCTCTGCTGTACGTCGTTTCGAGGCATGGTCA
>NZ_JAPMXC010000029.1 GCF_026624755.1 Robbsia betulipollinis | reverse complement strand
CAGTGCGGGCAATGGCATCGGACTGGCACCCGTACCCAATAAATACTCGCGCCGCCATCGGGCAAGCTGGTTCGTGTTGAGGCCGTTGGCTAACGCCACCGCGGCCATCGAGACGTCGGGGCGCAACGTCTGTTCCACCAGTTCCCGCTTGAACGTCGTGCTAAAGCGTCGACGTGCTGTCGACGGCTTGACCTCGATTACATCCGGCTCTTCTCTCATCGCTTCCGATCCCGTTATGAAATCGGCAATCCTCGCGCTTTTAGATCGGATGGAGAAGATGTACTGGCTGGACGCTTACCAATGGGCAGCAGAGTGGACCTAAGCGAATGGGAGCGGGAAACTTTGGCGTGACGGTCGGCTATCGACACACAAGTGTCAGAGGAATCACTTCATAGCGGCCGTTGAAGTGCCTGGTCTTGCACGAGACCCTAGATATTTTCGACAGCTTGCACAGCCCTATCTGGTGGGGTTGAAGATCCTGGCATATCAACACTGCTCCTTAGGTTTAGTCCTAAGAACAGAGTGCCCGGAACAGGATTGAAGGTCACGGGAGGCGTTTGTATGAATCCCAAGGATTCATACAAACGTTGTGCAACGGTGAATTCAGGCAAGACATCAAGGCATATACGCGCGTAGCCTGCGGAACGTGCCACGTTCAAAACTTCTTCGACCAGGCGCCGCCCAATTTTTTGGCCGCGAATACCTGCCCGTACGTAGACGCGTTTCATCTCGCAGGTATTTGCATCCACCTCTCGAAATGCGGCACAGCCAACCACGTGGTTATCGAGCCAGGCGAGCAACAACCTGCCCCGAGGTCCTGCGTATTTTCCCGGCAAGTTAGACAGTTCATCTTCGTAATCCTGAAACTCGAGGCTGACTGTCGCGCTACCGATATATTCACGAAAAATCGCGACGACTACGTCGTGGTCGTCAGGGAATCGGGCGGGTCTGATTTTGGTCATTCCAGTCTCATTGAAAGAGATCAGTGGGCAAGAGTGCAGGAGCCCAAGAAGGAAGGATGCCTCTGCCATTTCGGTGAGGCCCGACTGATTGTGTGAAGCTTAGACTCAACCATCAAGTGCAACACCCATATTGATATAGGGTGTTGGGATGGAAAAAAGATATTTTCATCTGAGCGCGGAAGAGCGCGCGGCAATCATGATCGAAAGCGGTAAAAACGCGAGCATCCGGTCGATAGCGAGGCTGCTGGGACGCAACGCGTCTAGCATCAGCCGAGAACTCGCGCGTAACCGGACTGAGACGCGCAGGTGTTATGACGCCACTGCCGCTGCAAAGGCGTATCGCGCACGGCGTGAACGAAGCCGAAGGCCACGCAAATTGACCGCTGGTAGTGCG
>NZ_JAPMXC010000028.1 GCF_026624755.1 Robbsia betulipollinis | reverse complement strand
AAGTCACTCACCTGGGATCGTGGCATGGAGTTGGCGAACCACAAAGACTTCACAATCGCCACGGACGTGAGGGTCTACTTCTGCGACCCACGGAGTCCTTGGCAGCGCGGTACCAACGAAAACACGAACCGACTTCTGCGCCAATACTTGCTTCACGGCACGCAACTCGATCAATATTCGCAGGCTGCGCTAAACAAAATCGCCGCGCGACTAAATGAAAGGCCGAGAAAGACCTTGGGCTTCATGTCTCCGGCCGATAAACTACGTGAGGCTGTTGCAGCGACCCATTGAACGTGCCATGCCTTGGTTCAGGAAAAGAAGATCCCGGCGTCGCAGAAAAAGCGCTGATCATCTCTGAGCTGAGGCAGCATTACCCCCTATCTGGGCTGCTCAAATTCGCATGCCTCGCACGAAGCACCTTCTACTATCGAGAACAGATAGCGCAGGTGAAGGACCGGTACGCAGATCTCAAAGAGAAGATCCAGACAGTGTTCGCGCGACATAAAGGGCGTTACGGTTATCGCCGCATCACTGCCGCAATTCGTCGGGATGGATCGCTTGTGAATCATAAGACTGTTCAGCGCCTCATGGGGGAGCTGAAATTGAAGTCGCTGGTACGGGTTAAAAAGTATCGTGCCTACATGGGCGAGGTTGGTGAAGTCGCGCCCGACATTTTAAAGCGCGACTTCAAAGCAACGCGGCCAAACGAAAAATGGGTCACTGACGTGACCGAGTTCAAGGTCGGGGATCAGAAGCTCTACCTCTCCCCGATACTTGATCTTTACAATGGCGAAATAGTGTCCTACAAGATCGCTCGTCGGCCATTGTTTAATATGGTGGAGGCCATGCTGGATGGGGCCTGGACACGGCTGAAGCGAAGCGAACGTCCTATATTGCACTCAGATCAGGGGTGGCAATATCGTATGCCGATCTATCGCCGTAGCCTCAAACAGCATTCGATCACGCAGAGCATGTCACGACGAGGGAATTGCCTCGATAACGCGGCGATGGAGAGCTTCTTCGGAACGCTGAAATCCGAGTTCTATCATCTGAACTCGTTTCAAGATGCCGACGAACTGCAGAGAGGCATCGATGAATATATTCGGTACTACAACAATGACCGTATCAAACTGAAGCTAGGGGGCATGAGCCCGGTAGAATATCGAACGGGCTTGCTGCAGCCATAGCCGTGTTACCGTCCAACTCTCGGGGGTCAGTTCACAGGAAGCGGACACGTGCACACTATCGCCGAAGAAGCGCCCAGGGGGCGCACGCGCCGCACATACAGTGCGTCATTCAGAGCCGAACTCATNGAGCAATGCCGGCAACCCGGCGTCTCCTGCTCAGCNGTGGCGGTNTCGCATGGCATGAATCCAAACGTGCTGCGGCGCTGGATCAAGGAAATCGACAGCGCGAAGGCACTACCCCAAGTCCTCGAACAGCGGGCCGTCGATGTCCAATCGGCCTTCGTCACGCTGCCGATACCTGTTGCCATACCGCAAATTCGCGCGGCCGAGCCTGCCGACGTGCGTATCGAAATCCAACGCAAAGGCGCGGTGGTATCGATCATGTGGCCGGCTGCGCGCCTGAGCGAGAGTGCGGCCTGGGTGCGAGAGCTCACGCGATGATCCGCATCGACGCGATCTGGTTGGCCGT
>NZ_JAPMXC010000027.1 GCF_026624755.1 Robbsia betulipollinis | reverse complement strand
CGGTGACTGTCAAGGTAGTTGGAACGTGATCTACGCGGCCTCTAATTCAGGCAAGATGCTTCGCATTTCGTGATCTGTTCGCGGATTAAGCCAGACACTGCCAATAGGTTGCCAGTTGCGCAGTTGGCCAGACCATCGTGCCGGGTGTTGCTGCCGTGCAAGTTCATAGAGCTGTTTGCGTTTTTCAAGAATCAGCGCATCCTCTGCCGCATGGCGTTGAGCGGGTGCGACGAACCGTATCGCACTATGGCGATGCTCGTGGTTGTACCAATTGATGAAGTGATGCACCCACACGCGTGCGTCTTGCAAGCTGGCGAAGCCGTCGGGCGGGTAGCCCGGGCGGTACTTGCAAGTACGGAATAAGGCTTCCGAGAAGGCATTGTCGTTTGATACCCGGGGACGGCTATGCGAGGCAGTAATACCCAGTTTTTCTAATGTCACTTGCAGCGTCGAGCCTTTCATTGCACTGCCATTGTCTGCGTGCAATACAAGCGGTTGATGCAGACACTGCTCACGCAGCACGGCGCGCTGAATGACCGTGCTGCTGTTCACCATATTCTCCGCCTCGAACACTTCCGCACCCACGATCTTGCGGCTGTAGATATCGACGATGAGATACAAGTAATAAAACTGCCCACGCACGCTCGCGCCCAGATACGTCACGTCCCAGCTCCAGAGCTGATTCGGCCCGTCTGCGCGGTGCCTGCGTGGTGGCCCTAAACGCCGTGGTGCGGCGGCTCGCCCTCGGCGATGCTGTGCGTTGGCCTCACGCAATACGCGATAGTAGGTCGACTCCGATGCCAGGTAACACGCCTCCTCGTCAAGCAGGCGAGGCACAATTTGCGAGGGCGGCAGGCTGGCATACTCCGGGCGCAGGCAAGTTTGAAGTACCGCCTCGCGCTCCGCCCGGCTCAGCGCGTGTGAGGGCTTGGCACGCACCGCGTTGCGTCGTCCATCCTCAACACCCGCTGACCAGCGGCGATAAGTGTTCAGTCCGATATGCATCTCAGCGCACGCTCGATCAAGGCGAGCACCCGCCTGCCTTGCCGCATCGACCAATGCCACTGCATGCTGGCGATCTAGGACATTGGTCATTCTTCCTCGCCCCCCCAGATCGCCCGCGCTTTTTTTCTGAGCGTCAGCAAGGCCGCCGTTTCTGCTAACGCTGCGTTCTTACGACGTAGTTCGCGCTCCAAGTCCTTGCTGCGCTTGCGTTCAACCTTCAGCGCCTCGCTGTCTTGGCGGCCACCCTGCTGACTACGTGTGTTGGCCTGCTCACAACTGGCGCGCCACCGGCGAAGTTGTTCGGGAAATAAGCCGCGACGCCGACAATACTCGGCCAGCTCCATTTCCGACAATGCCGCGCTCTCCAAGACCGCATTGAACTTGTCTTGCGAACTCCAGCTTTCGCTGTCAGGGGCGTTGCCAGGTAGCAGGCGTCCTCGCCCACGAGCGGCATTACGCCAGTTGTATATGGTCGCTTCGGATATGCCTTCTGCCTTGGCCACTTCCACCACTGTGCGATTGTGCGGTGCTAGCAACTGCTTCAGGATCGCTTCCTTACGCTCTTCAGAATACTTCATCGGAATCTTCTCTCTGCCCCCGTCAGGGTTCAAACTCTAACAGCAATTCAGGTTCCAACTATTCTGACAGCGGGGG
>NZ_JAPMXC010000026.1 GCF_026624755.1 Robbsia betulipollinis | reverse complement strand
CAGTGCGGGCAATGGCATCGGACTGGCACCCGTACCCAATAAATACTCGCGCCGCCATCGGGCAAGCTGGTTCGTGTTGAGGCCGTTGGCTAACGCCACCGCGGCCATCGAGACGTCGGGGCGCAACGTCTGTTCCACCAGTTCCCGCTTGAACGTCGTGCTAAAGCGTCGACGTGCTGTCGACGGCTTGACCTCGATTACATCCGGCTCTTCTCTCATCGCTTCCGATCCCGTTATGAAATCGGCAATCCTCGCGCTTTTAGATCGGATGGAGAAGATGTACTGGCTGGACGCTTACAAATGAAACGACCTTCTTTTCAGATGTCACAACTCGTCCGGTTCCTCATTGACGGCCATACGCCCGGCGTGCTGATGAATTTACCGGCCGTCAGTGGCGTCAACGGTCGGTTCTCGTTGTGGCGTAACGCGTCGCCGTTGCACATCGCAGCGATCTAAGGGTACGCACCCGTGGTCGAGCGCTTGCTTCGAGAGTGGGCTGACTTTTTCGCAGCGGACGACCAGGGGCAAACACCGTTGGGCGTTGCGGTCGACAATGCTCGTGCTGTCCTAGGGGTTAAGGTCGCAGCGATCGAGGCCGAGGTGTTGGGGCATGCGGTGCGAGAGAGCGTGTCGCAGGCGGCGGGGAGGGCAAGGCTTTAAGGTCGGTGACCATTTGACTTGATAGTGAAGACGGCGTTTGCCGGCGTACAACACACCTGGGACGCTACCGCGTCGGTCTGATGCCTTCGGCCTGCTGAAATATGCAGGATTTTTGCGTTGAGGATATTGCCAAGTCGATCGTATCTGCCATGTTGGTACGGACGCTCTGCATTCGTAGAGCACTACACGAGGAGACAGACGATCATGGACAACTTCGATTTCAACGTACTGGACCAAGACGCCAATAAACACGGATGGCACATCGACGGCGCCAGTGTCACGACCGACGTCGCCGACGTGCCTGCGAAGTTCAAGGGAAAAAAGGACGCAGCGCCCGTTGCTGACGAACCGCTCAACCTCACTCCGCTTGCTCCTACGCATGACGAGAACAAAGGCTTCATGCGCTTCATGCCGGCGCTGATCAAGGAGATGAACCATAAGGGTGTGCCTTTCACGCTCAACGGTACGACAGGTGAGATTCAACTGTCCGGCTTCTACCGTGCACAGGGCGTGACGATGGAAATCGGGGCGGGCGACGCGATCAGCGTCACCGACCGTCGCGGCACAACACCTGTGAATACCTTCGCCGACCTGGCGACGCTGAACTACGAATGGTGGACCAGGAGCAATGCTCGCGGCGAGAACCTGAACCCCGAACGTCCATGGCTTGACGAGTTCCTAGAAAAGGGCTGGGTCAAGCGTCAGGTCATCTATGTGCCACGGGATGCAGCGCAGGATTGACCAACCAAACTCGGCAGCGTGTCCGCTTACTTCGAGCACGCATTTAGCGGAGAGGCACATATGAATACAACCATCGCAATGCGTGCCCACGAGGCCGCAGCGGTCATCGGCTGCTCGGTTCGTCAGGTCTGGGCCATGGCAAAGACAGGCGAACTTCCTGCAATCCGATCAGGGTCACTGCGCTCGAAGTCACCATGGCTCTTCGACCTGGACGATGTCCGGAAGCTCAAAATGGATTTGGATCTGGCCCCGATCGACGTGGCTGCTCGTACTGTAGGCATGCCCATCAACACGCTTTACTCATGGATCACACGCGGTGCTGTTAAGCCGACCTGAACCGGCCAGCCTTTCGTAGAC
Organism: Robbsia betulipollinis; assembly: GCF_026624755.1. Classification (NCBI taxonomy): domain Bacteria; kingdom Pseudomonadati; phylum Pseudomonadota; class Betaproteobacteria; order Burkholderiales; family Burkholderiaceae; genus Robbsia; species Robbsia betulipollinis. The sequence continues at coordinate 272 of NZ_JAPMXC010000026.1, read as the reverse complement.
ATCTTCGAGCCATAATCTATGGCAACCGAGGAGGTCAGTATGAGCGGCAAGCGATACACGGATGAGTTCAAGATCGAGGCAGTCAAACAAGTCACCGAGCGAGGTCATTCGGTAGCAGATGTAGCACAGCGATTGGGCATTACGACGCACAGCCTTTATGCTTGGCGAGCCAGGTTCGAGAAGCCGGATGTCGTGCGCCAAGCGGAGCTGGACCAAAGTGCCGAGGTGCGGCGACTGAAGACCGAGCTCAAGCGTATGACCGAGGAGCGTGA
>NZ_JAPMXC010000025.1 GCF_026624755.1 Robbsia betulipollinis | reverse complement strand
TGATCTCGGCCTCCATCTCCGACACACCCAGCTTCACGCGGGTGGCGGCCGGGGCTGCGCCAGAGACGCCCGCCACGCCATTACGCTGCTGCTTGCGTGCCCAGTTGCCTATCGTCGCCACCGGTACCCCGAGGCGGCGTGCCGCCTCGTTATGCCCTACAGAATTGGCCAACCTTGCCGCTTCCGTGCGAAATTCCTCGGTGTAGCGACGATTCGGTACGTTCTTTTCGACCATCTCGACCTCCGTTCAACAGATTATCCAACATCTCTGCTGTACGTCGTTTCGAGGCATGGTCAGGTAGTCTGCTGGGTCAAAGTTAGTGATTTCCTCGGTCATAAGATCTTCCCCATTGAAATTCAAGCTTCCGCGCCCGGCGGCCGTCAGATAGGATCATTTTAGCGACGGAAAAAACAGAATCAGCAACGTAAGCGTCCAGCCAGTACATCTTCTCCGTCCGATCTAAAAGCGCGAGGATTGCCGATTTCATAACGGAGTCGGATGCGATGAGAGAAGAGCCGGATGTAGTCGAGGTCAAGCCGTCGACAGCACGTCGACGCTTCAGTAAGACGTTCAAGCGGGAGTTGGTGGAACAGACGTTGCGCCCCGACGTCTCGATGGCCGCGGTGGCGTTAGCCAACGGCCTCAACACGAACCAGCTTGCCCGGTGGCGGCGCGAGAATTTATTGGATACGGGTGCCAGTCCGATGCCGTTGCCCGCACTGGTACCCGTCAGGATGATCGAACCCGCGCCGCTCGCGGCGTCTCAGCCTGGGGCCACCCCGCCCGTGTCAGGCGAGATCGAGTGGCGGCAGGGGGCGAACACGATCGTGCTGCGTGGCACGGTTGATGAGGGCGCGTGGTGCTTGCTGCTGGCTCATCTACGAGGCGCACGTTGATCGGTCTGCCCGGTGGCACGCAGGTCTGGCTGATCGCCGGTGCCACCGACATGCGCCGGGGCTTCAACGGCCTGGCCGCCATCGTCCAGAACACGCTTGCCTCGAACCCCTTCTGCGGCCACGTGTTCGTCTTCCGCGGGCGCCGCGGCGATCTCATTAAAGTGCTCTGGTGGGACGGCCATGGCCTGTGTCTGCTGAGCAAACGTCTGGAGCGCGGGCGCTTCGTCTGGCCCCAAGTTGCCACCGGTGGCGTGCATTTGACCGCAGCGCAGCTCGCGATGCTGCTTGAGGGCATCGACTGGCGCCACACGGTACGCACCGCCCCGACGCTGGCTGCGTGAGGCGGAGGTTGTAAACGTCCCGCGGCGCCGGTAACATGGCGGCCATGGCCGCGTCACGTCCCCCTCCCGATCCCTTGCCCGACGACGTCGAGGCGCTTAAACGCATGGTCGAGCGCCTGAGCGGCGAGGTCCGCGCGCTCGAAGTGGCCGCCGACGTGCGCTCGTTGCTCATCGAGAACCTGCAGATCCAGATCGCGGCGCTACGGCGGGCGATGTACGGCCGTAAATCCGAGAAGATGGAACAGGAGGTCGGGCAACTCGAGCTCAAGCTCGAGGAGGTGCTGCTCGACAAGGGTGAGGATCCGCCTCCGCAAACGCCCGAGGCCATCGAGCGGACCCAACGCACGCGCAAGCCCCTGCCCGAGCATCTGCCGCGTGAGACGATCGATCACGCGCCCCCGCACGATCAGTGCAGCGTTAAGCATCCACGCTGGCACAACGATCACGATGCCTGCCGAAGCCTCAACGTGCACCACTTCGCCAGTGGCTCGCTGTTCGCTGTACTGACGCCTCACCCGGCGTCCATACAATGGATGCCACCTGTAGAAGACTTCTACTTCTTGCGCGATATGCGCAGAATGACCCAGTGATTGCGCTTGGGCGTAAAAACTATCTGTTCGCGGGCTCGGATGCCGGTGGCCACCGGGCGGCGGCGATGTACAGCCTCATCGGCACAGCCAAACTCAACGGCCTGGACCCCGAGGCATATCTGCGCGAGGTGCTCACGCGCATCGCCGATCATCCGGTCAACCAGATCGATGATCTACTGCCGTGGACGCTGATGGGTTCAACTCCCGCGTCATCGCGCGTCTGAAAATAGGTCCCCGCTTACGAAAATAAGTGGGGACCTAACGGGCGGGCATCCCACGCTTCATCTAGCCCGAACTCAGCCAAATCCACCAAGCAAGATG
>NZ_JAPMXC010000024.1 GCF_026624755.1 Robbsia betulipollinis | reverse complement strand
TCGCATGGCATGAATCCAAACGTGCTGCGGCGCTGGATCAAGGAAATCGACAGCGCGAAGGCACTACCCCAAGTCCTCGAACAGCGGGCCGTCGATGTCCAATCGGCCTTCGTCACGCTGCCGATACCTGTTGCCATACCGCAAATTCGCGCGGCCGAGCCTGCCGACGTGCGTATCGAAATCCAACGCAAAGGCGCGGTGGTATCGATCATGTGGCCGGCTGCGCGCCTGAGCGAGAGTGCGGCCTGGGTGCGAGAGCTCACGCGATGATCCGCATCGACGCGATCTGGTTGGCCGTCGAGCCCATGGACATGCGAGCTGGCACCGAGACAGCGTTGGCCCGTGTGGTCAAGGTCTTCGGCGCGGCCCACCCGCACCACGCCTACCTCTTCGCCAATGCGCGCGCGAACCGGCTCAAGGTGCTGGTACACGACGGCTTCGGCGTCTGGCTCGCGGCCCGGCGCTTGAACACCGGGCGCTTCGTCTGGCCACGGCCCGGCGTCGACACGCAAATGGTGCTGTCCCCGGAGCAATTGGCCGCGCTCGTCCTGGGTCTGCCCTGGCAACGCCTGGGCGAGGCTGGCAGCATCCGTGTTATTTGAGACCGCACGGCAATGGGCATCTGCGCCAATAGGCAGACGCCCCTGCCGTTGGCAAAATGGTGCCCATGATCGATCCGACACAACTCCAGGCCATGGGCGCAGAAGAACTGCGCGCGCTGGCCATGCGGTTGCTTACGGATGTGCGACATAAAGATGCGGTGAATGCCAAGCTTACGCACGAGATCGCCGTGCTCAAGCGCTGGAAGTTCGCCGCGAAGAGCGAAAAGCTCCTACCCGAGCAGCACAGCCTGCTCGACGAGGCGATCGACGCCGACCTCATCGCCATCGAACACGAGCTCGCTCAGCTCGCCACGCCGGCTAAAAACGCGAGCGAGCCGGACAAGCCGCGTCGTGCCGCCTTGCCCGCGGACCTGCCGCGCGTGGTCCTGCACCACGAACCGGCCTCGACGCTGTGCCCATGCGGCTGCCAGTTGAAACGCATCGGCGAGGACGTGAGCGAGAAGCTCGATTACACGCCAGGCGTGTTCACGGTCGAGCGGCATATCCGCGGCAAGTGGGCGTGCGCGAAATGCGCGACATTGACGCAAGCACCGGTAGCCGCACACGTCATCGACAAAGGCATCCCGACGGCGGGACTCCTCGCCCATGTGCTGGTCGCGAAATTCGGCGATCATCTGCCGCTGTACCGTCAGGAAAGCATCTTTGCACGTGCGGGCTATGCGATTCCTCGTTCGACGCTGGGTGCATGGATCGGCGCCTGTGGCGTGCAACTGCAGCCACTGGTAGAAGCATTGCGCGAGCGGGTCGTACAGCATCCCGTGCTTCAGGCCGATGAGACACCGGTGGCGATGCTGATGCCGGGCAAAGGCAAAACGCATCGCGCCTATCTATGGACCTACACGCCGAGCGTGTTCGCGGCGATGCGCGGCGTCGTCTACGACTTCGCCGAGAGCCGGGCCGGGGAACATGCGCGCGCCTTCCTGGGCGAGTGGCAAGGCAAGCTGGTGTGCGACGACTTCGGCGGTTACAAGGCCTCGTTCGCGCAGGGCGTGACGGAAATCGGCTGCATGGCGCATGCACGGCGCAAGTTCCACGAATTGCACGCCAGTAGCCGCAGCCAGATTGCCGAGGAGGCGTTGAAGATCATCGCGCAACTTTACGAGATTGAGCAGGCGGTACGCGATCTCCCGCCCGCGGCGCGCCACGAGCGACGGCAAACGCAAAGCCGGCCGATTACCGATGCACTGCATACGTGGATGATGCAGCAGCGTGGGCGCGTGAGCGAAGGTTCGGCGATCGCGCGTGCACTCGATTACAGCCTGCGGCGATGGGAGGCGCTCACGCGCTACCTGGAGGACCCCGAGGTGCCGATCGACAATAACTGGGCGGAAAACCAAATCCGTCCGGTGGCCGTCGGGCGCAAGAACTGGCTATTTGCAGGGTCCCTGCGCGCGGGCAAACGGGCGGCGGCGATCATGAGTCTGATCCAGTCGGCCAAGCTCAACGGGCATGACCCCTACGTCTACCTCAAAGACGTCCTCACGCGGCTGCCTACGCATCTCGCACGCAATATCGATGAATTGCTGCCGCATAATTGGACGCCCACAGCGGCTTGAAGTTGGCGTCAAGATGGGATCGCCGGGCGCTTAC
>NZ_JAPMXC010000023.1 GCF_026624755.1 Robbsia betulipollinis | reverse complement strand
TGCGGGCGTTCTGCCGGACCCTTTGCAGGGGCTAAAAAGCAAAACCATGGCGCAATTCCACATGTCGGTGAAGCAGATAAGCAGGAGCACCGGTCGCAGCACGACGGGTGCAGCCGTCGTGCTGCCGAACGCATTGTGGATGTGCGTACGGGTGAAATCCACGATTACACCCGGAAAGGCGGGGTAGATGCTGCCCATCTTTCCCTGCCCGGTGGCAGCACGGAGAACCGCGCCGCCTTTTGGAATCGGCTTGAACAGCATCACAAACGTGCGGACGCCGTGCTTGCGCGTGAGTTCACGCTTGCTCTGCCTCACGAGTTGCCAGCCGAAGAGCGGCAGCGGCTTGCTTTCGACTATGGCCAGGAGCTTGCCGATCGCTATGGCATTGCAGTGGACGTGGCTGTGCACGCTCCCGACCGTGAGGGCGATAACCGCAACTACCATGCGCATGTACTCATGAGCGCGTGCTCAGTGGCGCCGGATGGCACCCTGGGCAAGAAGGCGGTTGAGTTGGACCCGATTCACTGCCAGCGGGCGAAGGTCGAAAACTTCGCTGAGCGGGAGCGTCCACGCTGGGCGGAGTTGCATAACGAGCGCATGTCCGAACTTGGCCAGGTCGAGCGGATCGACCATCGCCGCCTGGTCGAACAAGGCATCGAGCGCGAGCCTACGCGGCATCTCGGCCTGGCTGCAATTGGCTATGAGCGCCGTACTGGCGATGTGTCCAGGCGACGCCAGGACATGGAATCCGAAACCGCGCTGCGGTTGCAGCGCGCCGCGGAACTGGGGGCGCAAGAGCGGGCCAAACAGGCAGAGCGTTCGCAGCTCGTGATTCTGGCGTCCACCGATGTATCAGACGCAATCCAGGAGCGGGACCGGTTGCTTGCCTTGCAATCAACGCTCGGTGAGGCTCAGTCCGGCTGGGCCGCATTGCGTAAGGGCGTTGATAAGGACCGTGCTGCGGAGCACGAGAAGGTGCTAGTTGATCGATTTGTGCGGGAATTCAAAGCTGCGCCGCCCGCAGTGAAGGATAGATTTAACGAGAAATTCAGAGGGGCTGACGGCAAAACCCATATTCCTAACGTCGAAACGGGGCTAGGCGCGCTTCGGACGTTTAGGGAACAAGAGCTAAAGCGGGAGCAGGAGCGGCAGCGCGCAATTGAGGTTGAGGTTGTGAGGCCGCGCGGGCCGTCGCTTAGTGGGCCGAGTCGCTAGTGCTTCACTGCGTAATACGTCACGCTTCCATCTTGCGATGTCCAACGCAAATTAGGGTCCACAGGTGCGCACGGCACCTTTTTCGGGCCGCAGAGAACGATGCTTTCGGCTCCTCGTAGGCGAGCCGTGTCCGCTTGGAGTTGATCGCGCTCCGCCCTTAGTTGCTGAATTTCCGTATTGCTAGGGATAAACAGCGCCCAGAAAGCCATGGGCGCTAGCATTGCTGCAAACACGAGCAAAGCAGCTACAGCAACCGCCTTCCACCGTAGTGTGCCCGTTACCTTGCCAATGTCGTCGGAAGCCGCTCCAAGGGCTGTTACGGGCTCCGCAAAGGCATTGGCAACCGCCTCCTTCAACTCGGCCGGGATGTCTTTGAGATTTTTCTTTACGGCGTCTGCTATTGCCTTTTTGATGGATTCATCTAGGCCGGCAGCAGCCGTTTCGAGGGCGCGTGCGCCGACATCAACAGCTTTCTGACTTTCAAGCGCCGTTTGTTGGCTTAGCTCGGCGTGTTCGACTAAACCGACGATCAAATGCGTTAGCTGGTCGGGCATGGATTAATCGACTAATCGTTGTTGGCCCCGCCGCTCTAACTCTTCGGCTAAGGCGGGTAGATCCGGCTCCATCCCCGGCATGCTCGGCTGGGATGGCGGATCTTCGCCTGGGCCAGTGGGCAATTGTCGTTCGCCGGGGTAAAGCGTAGGGAGGCGGCGTAGGTCTTGATGTTCCAGCGTTTGCGGGTCTTGGTCCGCAGCGTCCGCAATGATTGTTGCGCTAAACACGGATAAACGGAGTTGATCGCGTGGTTGGCCCCATGCCACTTGGTCATTAACCACGTATGCCGCTTCACGGCCCTTACCAATCCGAACGACTTGAATCCAGTTTTCGGCCTGTAAGTTAGCTATAGCCGTTCGGATTGTGCGGTCTGTGACGCCAAGCATCTGAGCCAGTAGTTTCTGAGGAATCACCACGGCATTTTGGTGTCCCATGTTCGCTACGAGATGATGTAACACGGCTGAAGCGGTAGGTTTTCGTATGCAGAAACGTGCCCAAGCCTCATGCGCTTTTCGTTCTGTCTGAACGAAGTGCCCCGGCTTGTGCCCTGCTGGCACTCCAACTTCCGGAGGTGCGGAATTTCTGCGCATATTTAAGGCTCCGTGCTTCACGTTTTGTGAAACCATATTGTGCATTCAATTTCACATTTTGTGAAGAGGTGCGGAACTGCTTCCTATTGAAACTCTGCAAACCCCCGTCCTATAAGGCTGTTGCAATTCGCCCTCTATCTAGTTCTATGGTGTTATTCCACACCCCCGCAAGCGGGGGTTTAAACGCCGCCTATCGGCGTCTGGACGGCCCCCGTGTCTGTACGCTTTCACCGTGAAACTGGGGATGGTTTCGGATCGTTCGCGCACTAAAACCCGGTCTATAGGGAGGGGGTAGGTTGAGATTTTGTATATAAATTGGGACAAGCGGAGCGCGTCAGGCCCGAAGGGTAAAGGTCCGCGAGGGACCCTGTGGGCAACTTAGGGTGCAAGTCCGAAGGGACTTGTGCCCGGTTGTCCATAGGGACGCGGATGTCCCTATTTCTTATGAAAACCGCCGTCCCGCCTTTCAGGCGGTGCTCTATTTAGCGACTTTGTCGCCTGTTTTAATGTGCTTCGAGGCTTGTTTCGCTTGCTTCTTGAAGGATTTCTACCGCTTCTTTTAGAACGTAGAGCCCGATAGCAAAACCTACGATTAAGTCCATAAACGCATAGCCGGTCAAAGCAATTATTCCCCCGGAAATGAACACTGCTATGTTGGCTATGACATCTGCCCTTGTGCAAATGTAGCTTGCGCGCATATGCACCTCGCCTTTTCGATACTTTGAAAGGCGAGCAAGCACGTACACATTTACAGCTAACGAGACCACTGCATAAGCCAGCATTGCATAGCCCATAGGCTCGCTTCCTACGTACCAGCGTCGGACAACCTCAATGACAATACCAATGCCTAAAATAGCTAGAATTCCACCGGTCCATCTGGCAGCGTTTTTCTTAAAAGACATGCCGCGAGTGAATGCCATCAACGCTAATCCATAGGCAGCGGCGTCGGTCAGCATATCGAGTGCGTCTGAAAGCACGCCCGTTGATTGAGCCAATGACCCTGTAACGATGCCGACCACGAACATAGCAAGGTTCAATATCAAAGCAATTTTGATGACTGAACGCTCTTCAGCTGTATTGGCAGCAACTTGTGAACATTCGCAACTCATAGTCTTATCCCCTGCATTTAATTCGGCGTAGGCAGATCAAATAACGCACGATCATCTGGCCGGGTCAGTGCAGTATCAAGCATGGCTAGAAGTTTGTCTTTTGGCCATTCTGCGCGCTCGACTTTCGCGAGGATAGCTTGCCCTACCAAAATTTTTCGGCGCGTGTCTGCGGTCCTCTTTGCTTTAGCATCTTCTGTACGTTTTTTTGCTTCTTGTTTTTGTTTTCCTTTGCTGCTTTGACTGCTTCTTCCGCTTTGGTAATTCGTTGCTCTATAAGTGCCATTTCTTTCCCCGAAATTTTCCCTTTGGCATTTTACAACGTTGTTGTTGGCCCTTATATATAAGTTGTCGAATATTCGAGCGAAGCGAGGGTGTAGAATCCCGAGGGAAACGAAGGGCGCACTTAGAGTAATCCCCTTCGGAGATTACGTGCGGGCGTTCTGCCGGACCCTTTGCAGGGGCTAAAAAGCAAAACCATGGCGCAATTCCACATGTCGGTGAAGCAGATAAGCAGGAGCACCGGTCGCAGCACGACGGGTGCAGCCGCTTATCGTGCTGCCGAACGCATTGTGGATGTGCGTACGGGTGAAATCCACGATTACACCCGGAAAGGCGGGGTAGATGCTGCCCATCTTTCCCTGCCCGGTGGCAGCACGGAGAACCGCGCCGCCTTTTGGAATCGGCTTGAACAGCATCACAAACGTGCGGACGCCGTGCTTGCGCGTGAG
>NZ_JAPMXC010000022.1 GCF_026624755.1 Robbsia betulipollinis | reverse complement strand
CTAGCGACATTTGGACAGCCCCGAGTTGGTCATTCTCTGATCAGCTTCCTAGTGAAGTTTTTTGAGCATTCAATGTCCCAAAAACCGGTTTAGCAGGGAAGGGGGAAGGTTTTCTCTCTCTCCAAGGCAAGCCCCGGAGGGGCGCGTCAGGCCCAAGGGGCAAAGGTCGTGGGGAGCCGGTGGGCAGACTCCGGCACCGGGCAAAGCCCGGCTGTCCACACGCCAGTGTGGGCAGCGGAGTTGTCCACGGGCGGGCGCGGAAACTGCGCGGAATCGGACCTCCAACTGGTTTTGACTTTAGCGGGGACAAGGGGCGCAGCCCCATAGGTTTTCGAACGATTTTGCGCAGCAAAGTCTAGTGAGTACACTAACGGTTTTTCGTTAGTGGCCCACCGGAGGTCCGCCGATGCCCAATTTCGCCATCATGCGATGCAAAAAACTGGCAGGTATGGGCAGCGTCGCTGCCGCTCTCCAACACTGTTACCGGGACCGCGAAACCCCGAATGCAGACCAGGGGCGTACACCGGATAACGAGCACCTGGTCAACGCTTCCACCGACCAGGCCATGGGAGCATTGCGCGATCGGCTACCGGAAAAACGGCGAAAGGATGCAGTGCTGGCCGTCGAGTATGTGATGACGGCTAGTCCGGCTTGGTGGGCTCAGGCCGGAGGAATGAACGAGGCGAGGTTTGTCCGGCAGTCGATGGCGTGGTTGGGTGCCAAGTACGGGGTTGAAAACATTGTGGCGGCCACCGTCCATCGTGATGAACTGACCCCGCACATTTCCGCTTTCGTTGTGCCCATCACATCCGATGGCCGTCTTTCAGCCAAGGAGTTCATCGGCAACAAAGCAATGATGACCCAGGACCAGACACGATTTGCCCAGGCCGTCAGCGGATTGGGTCTCGAGCGCGGTATTGAAGGCAGCAAGGCCACCCACCAGCGCGTGCGGACCTTTTATGCCGATCTCGGGCGCGAAGCCATTACGCCGGCATTCACCGAGGACGAGCTCAAGCCTCAGAAGGTCAAGGGCGATACGTTGGTGCAAAAGGTCTTCGGTGCAGTTGAATCGGCCCATGGTGTCGTCGAGCGGCTCAATGAAAAAGTTAGCCATGGAGTTGCTCCAGCGCTGGCCAGTGCTGCCGCGGCTCGATTAGAGCGCCGTAGAGCCGATGAGATGCAAAAGACCGCTCTAGCCAAGGACAAGGAACTCAAGGCCGTTCAGGAGCGCGTAGAGCGTGTGGAAAGGCTATTCAAAGGACTGACAAAGACCCAGGCCGAGCAGGTCTACGCGATGTTGGTGGGTTTCAAGCAGGAGAACCAACGTGAAATTGACGACCGCGCTCAGCGAAATGCTCGAATCGAAGAACAAAGGCGATCCCAGACAACTGCGATACAACCCCAAAAAAATGATCGTGGGCGCGGTGGTCCTTCCCGATAACGCGAGCGTTGATCGCGCGCGGAATCTCTTATAATTAGCTTGGAATATAAGACATGCTAAGGCAGCCTAAAGCCTTATGCAGCAAGGCTCCGCATTACCAATGAATGGGGTTTAAATGAACTCTGGAACCATCGAGAATATTGTCCTGTGCGCTTTCCTGGTAGTGGGCTTGGGGTTCGGTTTTTGGTTCACCCAAATTTTGCCGAACACGGATCTGAACCCTACTCATTCTGATAGGGAAAATTCAGACTAGGCGACTATCCAGGTCCACTCAACGACCCCTAAAGTGATCACGCAGATGATCACAATCGTGCTCAAGTTTGAGCACCTAAACCATTTTTCTGCCCAGTAAGGCTTTAAGAAATGGTGCTCAAGCGGCCTTTTGCTGTCCGACAATGGGCTCTTCGAATAGGTCGCCTTGCTTCTCATCGCGGTACTTCACTAGTACGTTCATCCGGCGTGAGTAATCGCCCTTAAAGATGATTTGGGGGTTCAAACGCCATACGCTGCGGCGTGTTTCGGTAATGACGTTCGCTTCTTTTAAAGCCGCCATCAGACGGGCAATAGTTCGTCGACCAACGCCTGTTTCTTTCCCGATTTCCTCCCATGTCGCCCACACCTGATTTTGCGCGTCGGCCTTGGAAAGTAGCCACATAAGCACCCGCATCTTGGCGTTTCCTACTTCATCGACTAGCTCAAGAATCTCGTGCAACCAGATTTTATGGAATCCAGCATCTCCTATTGTCTTTGTCACAACCTGGGCATCAATGATTTCACCCGTGGCTGTGTCCACCAATCGCCGTTGCCCTTGAAATACTGTCGCCATGTCGTTTCCCTTTGCAGAAAGTGGACAGAAGTGTCCTCCTTTGGTGCCTTTATTGTGACACCTTTTCATGCCATTTTCAATGCACCGAAAGGTGTCAATTTTGGCACTGTTCGGTGCCAATTTTGGCACTGAGGTTCTATACCCAGTAAGGCTTTAGAGGTCCTTGCCTCTTGATCTATCTTGGACAGCTAGATCATCAAGCCTTAGCCCAAATATCCAGACCCCCGCACGCGGAGGTTAAACGACGCCTAGCGACATTTGGACAGCCCCGAGTTGGTCATTCTCTGATCAGCTTCCTAGTGAAGTTTTTTGAGCATTCAATGTCCCAAAAACCGGTTTAGCAGGGAAGGGGGAAGGTTTTCTCTCTCTCCAAGGCAAGCCCCGGAGGGGCGCGTCAGGCCCAAGGGGCAAAGGTCGTGGGGAGCCGGTGGGCAGACTCCGGCACCGGGCAAAGCCCGGCTGTCCACACGCCAGTGTGGGCAGCGGAGTTGTCCACGGGCGGGCGCGGAAACTGCGCGGAATCGGACCTCCAACTGGTTTTGACTT
>NZ_JAPMXC010000021.1 GCF_026624755.1 Robbsia betulipollinis | reverse complement strand
CTGTTCGCGGGCTCGGATGCCGGTGGCCACCGGGCGGCGGCGATGTACAGCCTCATCGGCACAGCCAAACTCAACGGCCTGGACCCCGAGGCATATCTGCGCGAGGTGCTCACGCGCATCGCCGATCATCCGGTCAACCAGATCGATGATCTACTGCCGTGGACGCTGATGGGTTCAACTCCCGCGTCATCGCGCGTCTGAAAATAGGTCCCCGCTTACGAAAATAAGTGGGGACCTAACGGGCGGGCATCCCACGCTTCATCTAGCCCGAACTCAGCCAAATCCACCAAGCAAGATGCCTTGCCTGGACGCTTACGTTGACAGTATATTTTCCTCGTTTCATTATCTACTAAATATTTAGTAGGAGGAAATTTGAACATTTCGCTGACAGACCGGGAAGCTGACGTGATGAAAATACTTTGGGAGCGCGGTCCGTCGGTTGTGAGTGAGGTTCGAGCTGCACTGGCCGATGAACTCGCGTACACCACGGTTTTGACTATTCTTCGCATCTTGGAAAACAAGGGCTATGTGACCCACGTTGACGAAGGACGGGGACACCGTTATACCGCCGCCGTTCAGCAGCACGCAGCAAGAAAAAGTGCTTTGCAGCACCTCGCAAGCAAGCTTTTCAGTGGGTCCACGCAGCTGTTGTTTGCACATCTAGTGACCGACAAGAAACTAACGCCCAAAGAAATCCGCCATATGCGTGAGCTATTGAAACAACAAACCGACGAAGAGTAGCTCGCATGCTGATGTGGATGATTTATGCGGTATCAGTGGCGACGTTGTTATCGGTAGCTGCGCTTGTGGCAGAACACTCGGCACGTCAGCGACAAACTCCCAGCCGGTGGCTCTGGCTTCTTGCCATCGCGGCATCTCTTGCCACTCCTGTGATCATGGCGTCGGTCTCTATACGCATTCCCGCAGAGCTGAGACCACCAATGCCGCAAACGTTGGTCGCTTTGCATGAGATCACCTCAACGCGCTTATCGCCCGCGATCTGGGTAAGAAACCACGATGGTGGTTCCGTCGCGCTCCATCACGTTCAACTCCACGCCGAAGGTGCTTGGTATGCTGCGTCGATAATCATGATCCTGATGCTGTTGACCGGTGCGATACATCTGCAATGGCGAAAACGGCATTGGACCCCCGCGCTCGTGTGCGGCGTTCCAGTGTATCTGTCGAGCGACGTCGGGCCCGCCGTTGTCGGTCTTTTCCGTCCCAGGATCGTTCTTCCAACTTGGCTGCTTGATTCCCCCGAAGAGCAACAGGCCGCGGTTGTCGCGCATGAAGAATCGCACATCGATGCTTATGATCCGGTGCTGCTTACGGTTGCTCTCTGCCTAATCGTACTCATGCCGTGGAACGTGCCTCTCTGGTGGCAACTTCGGCGTTTGAGATGCGCCATCGAGATTGACTGCGATGCCCGAGTCTTGAAGGCCGGGCACAAGCTTGCCGTGTATGGAGAAACGCTGATAGCTGTTGGTGAGCGGAAGTCGCGTTACATAGGGTCAGTAGTGAGTATGTCCGAATCCAGGTCATTCCTGGAACAACGTCTAAGACTGATGCTGAAAAAGCCAGTCGAGCGAAAATTGTTGGTTGCAGTGCTTCTTGGATGCATGTCAATCACCCTGGCCACTCTGGCCGCACAAGTGAGTCCCCCTACCATGAGCGAAGTCTCACACCGATATACTGAGGTATCAGTGCCCGTTGAAATTCTGGATCGATATGTTGGTGCATACAGAACCAGTGATACCGAAGCAATGAAAGTCCGACGTGAAGGTGGCCACCTGGCAACGCAACGGACGGGGCAGATAGGATGGTTTGAGAAGTTTCCGACGAGTGATACCAAGTTTTTTGGGAAAGTCGTCAACGTAACCGAAACGTTCGTGGTCGACGATCACGGGCAGGTTACCGCGTTGATTCATAATCAGAACGGTCTCGATGTCACATACCCACGAATCGATGTTGCCGAGGCGGATAGAATGGCTGCGGTTCTCGTTGCGCAGATCAAGAAGCAGACCGCCAATCCGGCAAGCGAAGCTGCACTGCGAAAATTGATCGACGGATTGATGTCGGGAAACCCGAACTATTCTGAAATGTCTCCTGGGTTACAAGCAGCGACCCGCAAACAGCTACCTAAGCTCAGAGACGGTTTAAATCAAGCAGGAGCGGTCGAAAATATTCGATTCGTGGGCGTCGGAAACCAAGGTTGGGATATATATCAGGTCACTCAGGCTTCAGGGTCTTCGAGCTGGCGCATTTACCTCAATGATCAGGGCATCATCGACGGTGCATTGGTCAACATGGGCCCATAGTCAGGCGGGATTTTATGCAACTTCCGCCTCTGTTGCGCGGACCAGCCGTTCGGCCTAGTCCTGGTGATGGCCGTAGAGCCCGCCGGGATGTCGGTACCGGAGCATTTCGAGAAACCGTGGACCCGGCTACGTTTTTTCCGTCATTATGTGACACCTTTCATTTGGTAAGTATGCTGATGCAGCCGGAATATGTGCTCGAACCCGTTTCGTTGCCCGATACCGTCGCCCCCACCCGTCGCGGCCTGAACGACGTCCCTATGCGTCCAAAGTGGGATGACCAGGATGATCATCTGGGCCCCGAGTGCCCGCTGCAGCGTCAGCAAAACGGCTTCGTCACCCGAAGTTCTGGCCGTAACGCGATGGATTCTGGTCCGTGCGCGTCGCCGACACCGGCCTCAACATCGCTGCGGGCGAATTGATGGGCGATGGCGGCGTTACCGCTGCTGATGACGGAATGTTTCATGGAGACTTCTGGTCGGGTGGGCCTCGCATGTGTCCGGTTCGCAATGATCGACTGAGTGGGAGGGCTGAAGGCGTGACCCCCTGTAAATTTCGGCAAAGAAAAATTGGAAAATCTGCAACTTCGTCCCGAGGAAAAGCGTAAAAATCCCCTTTCGCTGCCCGGCTGACACCATTGTTACGCAGATTTTGCACTACGTATGAATTGTACCTTCGAATGCTACGATAACGGGAGTTATAACAATTGTCGTTTGTCTTTCAGCATGCGCCGCAGATATACCACCTGACATAAAAGCCTACTTCACAGTCAGCCTTAGACTCAACCATCAAGTGCAACACCCATATTGATATAGGGTGTTGGGATGGAAAAAAGATATTTTCATCTGAGCGCGGAAGAGCGCGCGGCAATCATGATCGAAAGCGGTAAAAACGCGAGCATCCGGTCGATAGCGAGGCTGCTGGGACGCAACGCGTCTAGCATCAGCCGAGAACTCGCGCGTAACCGGACTGAGACGCGCAGGTGTTATGACGCCACTGCCGCTGCAAAGGCGTATCGCGCACGGCGTGAACGAAGCCGAAGGCCACGCAAATTGACCGCTGGTAGTGCGCT
>NZ_JAPMXC010000020.1 GCF_026624755.1 Robbsia betulipollinis | reverse complement strand
TGATGACTGGCAGTCGTTTCTGAAGGCTCATCACATGGTACCGAGCATGAGTCGGCGCGGTAACTGCCACGATAATGCCGTGGCCGAGAGCTTCTTCGGGGCGTTGAAAAAGGAACGAATAAAACGGCGAATCTATCCGACCAGGGCGATGGCAACCACGGACGTATTCGATTACATTGAGATGTTCTACAACCCAATTCGCCGACACAGCTTCGTGGGCCATTTGTCACCCGTGGAGTTTGAGCGGCGCAATGCGTTAAACGGCTCGTAAGTGTCTATTAAACCCTGGCCGGTTCAACCATTCGCCACGGCGTAACGATGGTGAACTTGACTGACGTGCGGTCCATAAAGCAGAGATGACTCGCATCTTTAGTACAAAAATACTAGAGATAAGTGCTGTTTTATGACGCTGTTATTTGACTATAGGTGGACCGTACGAGAGATTGGTGATGTAGGCGGCGCACGATGCAAAGCCAAATCTAAATGGAGAATCACCATGAGCAAGCCCTTTAACGTAGCAACCCACCTTGGCGACATCGAGGTTAAAGAGGAGGGCGTTGTCGAGAACTATGTCCTGGACGAGGAGAGCAACGTTGAAACCACCGATGGCTACTACATCTTCTACACCATTTCCGTGCAAGCGTTCGGAAGGATCTTCGACGTTCAAGCTCAGATCGACGCTGACGACGACCTCATAGTCCCGTCGAACGATATGGTGGGTGACGAAATGAACTCAGATCAGATGGATGCGTGCCCGAACTATTTTGCCCTTCTCCAAGCACTGGTCAACAGTAACTTCGACGTCGATTTCACCAGCGACGATTACGACGACATGGCCGGTGACCGATTCTTGCCGGAACCTGTTGTCGAGGTCGATGAAGCCCTTCGAGACCATTTGAAGATGGCGCTGCGTCAGGCTGTGGCTGCCGACGCTTGACCACATGCACGGCGACCAAGGCTAGCATCATGCTTGCCTTAGGAGGCTTATCAAAGACACCAGCACGGGGCTTCATGATGAACACCGACATTCACCAAACCATCCAAGTTTTGTCCGATCGAGCCGAATCGCAACGAGCAGTTTTACGTGGCTTGGAGGAGGCCCTCAGATCGCTCGACGACGCCATTTCTTTCTATAAGAAGCTGGTCGAGGCTTCTGAAAATGGATGGTATGGCATCGTTCTCGATCTTCTTAGTCGGCGTTCGGAGTGGCACGGGCTTTGTTGCAACGAAGATTGCAAGCTTACGCCGCGCCCCATTGCCAAGAACGCCCGTCCTGAACTCAATGGTTTGTTGCGAGAGTATTGCGATGGCGTTGTTAATCTTGGTCCCCGTCTCAATGGGCGGGAGCAACGGCGCTATGTCCAAACGTTGTACGTGCTGCTGACCGCGGGGTGCCGTGAACGCGACATCGATGGCATTCCGTTCCACGCTTACATTGAGCAATGCTGGGGCAATGGGTACCAGTCTGTCGCAGCACGCATGCTTCTGAAGTTCGTTGAACGTTGGACTTTCCAAGCGTGGGACGACGACCTGAATGCCGCGGATGCGGCGAGATACCTCGATATTCCCGCAAGTCATTTCCGCGGACAAGTGCGGAGCGGCCGAATCGTGCCGGTCCTGGCAGCGGACGGAAGCAAGCTTTACCGCCGGTCCGACCTCGACATGTGGTGGAGCGGCAATGGCAGACGGTAATCTGCCCGCCGTGTCGCTTTCACCCATGTTGCTGCTGTCTGTCCCCCTTGATCTGTGTCTGCCGGCATGGACCGCTTTCTTTCCCGACGTGTCGAACCATGACGCCCAACGTCTGGGCACTGCTGCGCTCGTTTCTGTCACCCGTTCCCCGCCCATTCGTGCGGCGCTGCGGCTTCCATCCACGTCCCTCCCGTTGTTCGAACTGGTTCGCTTCACACGGCGAAGCGGCTCCAACCAGCAGACACACAACGACCCAAGGAGGGTAAATCATGACCAGCACCAACGAAACTAACACGAACAACAACGAACCGCGCGGTTCCTCGCACCCCGAAGCTCACCTCCCAGCAGATTTGGAAGGCCAACTCGCACACTTCACCGGCACTGAATCGGTGTACGGCTTGGGCCCCTTGTTCCGCAATGCGGTGTACACCGACGGGGTCAACTTCCTCATCGAGAAGGCCGCATGCGCATGGCTCGTGACGGACGCCATGGCTTGGGTCGTTCAGAAAGGCCCGGGCAAGAACTACGACGATGGCTTCATGACGGTGGAGCTGCACCCGAAAGAGGAGGGCGCGGCGGATCTCGTGATCACGGATGGCAACGGCACGACCTTGTACACCCAGCATTACACCGCCCACACGTTCCCGTTGACGAATGGCATCAAGATGTACGCGGTGTGGGGTGAGTTTTCCCGAGGGCCGGCGTGGATGCTCATGTTGACGAGTGAGTATTAAGGAGGGAGGCTGGGCGGACGCCCGGCACCCGAGTGTTTTTCGAGGCTTGACACGTTGTCCCCCCGAGGTAGGTTGGATTGAACCAATCGTAGGAGGAGACGTAAGCGTCCAGCCAGGGCATCTTCCCGGGCCGATCCAAGCCTGGGAGGATCTCCCGAGAGACCAGGCCAACACGCTCGATCGTGCGGGGCGCACGGCGCTGCATAGGGCGGTCGTGTGTTCTGATGTCGGGTGGGTTCCGCACTTGGTCGCCGGCCTGCTTCGCGCTGGGTGCGATCGGACGGCCTTGGAAAGGCAAGGTCGCAGGCGGGGGATTTGCTGCGCAAACGAATCAAGACGACGTCCGATCCGCACCTGACGTTGGCCGCTAATCTCCTATTTGATGGCAGCAAACCTGTGATGGAAGGGTACGAGAAAGACGGGTTGCTTTCGCTGCTCGTAAAACTCGACTATGTTGACGACGTCGTACGAAACTTGGCAGAAGCAGACCCTTGGGCCGTTTCTCAATACCTTCTCGATGCACGAACGCCAGCCATGGTCGATGCTTTGATAGGGCTGGGCGCCGATGTTCGCTTCGACAACTGCGGTTGCACATTCCCGTCCTTGGGCCTGCCAGCGTTTTATGCTGCGGCCCATGGTTATTTCGACGTCGAGCAGCGCCTGCTCGAGCACGGTGCAGACCCATCTAGCTTCGACGGCGATCCGACCGGTGACGGGGTGCCGCTAGAGTATGCAGCGAACCGCAACGACATCGCAACGTGCATGGCGCTCCTGAATCGTGGCGCCGATGCAGAGCGGGTCAAACGCTCCGCGCACGTGTGGACCAACAGCAACAACGAAGCCTGGTCGCTGATCAAGAGTTGGGAGCACCACGTGCTCGCAAAAGCGGCGAGCGATTCTGGCGTCGTGGAAGGGCGCGAGGTCCGAGTGAGGGTTAGGCTTTAACTCTGGATCAAGCGCGTCAGCCCCTGACCTCGCCTCCGGCGTGGTGCTGATCGGCGCTTACCATGTACGGCGGTGCCGGTAAGGTTCAACGTGGACGTCCATCCAGTTGCTCAGGGCAAGGGACTGTCATAAATTTTGTGTGCGGGGCTAACATATCGAAAAGGACGATGTACAGCCATGGCACGCAAACCGAAGACACCGCCGCGGAAATTGCCCGCGATTCCCCAGGAGCTGATCGACCAGTTTGTAAAAGGCCCGATGACGGCCGAAGCCGTCCAGGATGCCGCGATGGCGTTCAAGAAGGCGCTGATCGAGCGGGCCCTGGGCGCTGAGATGGGCCACCACCTCGGTTACGCCACCGGCACGGAACGCCCGCCCGAGACCACGAACCAGCGCAACGGCCGCAGCGCCAAGACCGTGCTCACGGACGATGGCCCGTTGGCGTTGCAGATTCCG
>NZ_JAPMXC010000019.1 GCF_026624755.1 Robbsia betulipollinis | reverse complement strand
TGATCTCGGCCTCCATCTCCGACACACCCAGCTTCACGCGGGTGGCGGCCGGGGCTGCGCCAGAGACGCCCGCCACGCCATTACGCTGCTGCTTGCGTGCCCAGTTGCCTATCGTCGCCACCGGTACCCCGAGGCGGCGTGCCGCCTCGTTATGCCCTACAGAATTGGCCAACCTTGCCGCTTCCGTGCGAAATTCCTCGGTGTAGCGACGATTCGGTACGTTCTTTTCGACCATCTCGACCTCCGTTCAACAGATTATCCAACATCTCTGCTGTACGTCGTTTCGAGGCATGGTCAGTCACTTGGTCTATCGGGATCGGTGATCGTTTGGTGGTCGAATCGATGCTGGACGCAGGTGCTGACTTGGATCGGGCGCGGGGAAATCAGTCCTTGATGTCTTACCTTGTTGAATGCTTGGTCTCGCGCAAGAAGTTGGACATGGGTGGGCTCGATCCGCAATGCCTCGCCGACATTATCCGCGTTCTTGTGAGCCGAGGTCTCCTGGATCATGCCGAAGCACGAGCATACCTGGTCGGACAAAACCACGAACTTTCGCATGACGAGGCAGAGCCACTACTCAATGCTGTAAAACCGTGTGAGTCGAGTGTCTTGAGGTGGCGACACGAAATGTGACGTGCGAGGCTGTAAAAGTCTGACTCAAGTCAGGCGAATTTCGCCGCTCGAACAAGGTCCATCATCGGGCCTTTTATTTTTCCTTCCATCTACTGCCATCGTCGCTCGGTCTGCGATGCATAGTGTGTCAGCCGCATCGGCGCCCGATTTCTCGTTATCCATGCCAGAAACTGCCACCTGCCTACGGTTTTCGTCAAAACTGGCAATCTCACGAGCCCTTTCGAGCACGTCGGCTGGGATTTGATCCAGATCCGGCAGTTGATCGAACCAGGTCGACCATCTTTTCCCCAAAGCATTCAAGGATATTTCGTCTGTTTTGGTCCTCCGAGCATGAGCAAGAATTAACCTCTCGACCCCGTCCGGAAGTTTGTTCTCCATGTATTTCTTGAATATCCAGAGATGTATGTCAACCAACTCAAGGCCACAACTATCAGTTCCAGCTACGAACTCGAGCGGAATGTCGGGGATGTGGGTGTGATCCTGCATCGGCAGACCTGGCCCTAAGGAGAAGTTCTCGTCTTTGTTATCTCGATAATACGTAGCCAAGGCCTGCTGCGCTTTGTTGAACTGTGTTTGCTGATCGACAACGACTTTTGATGCCTTTCGTTTTGCGGCTCCAAGGCGCATAGCGATGCCGTGCATGACAAACTGAAAACCAATCATGTTTGGCGTAACATCCAGCATGCGTTTCTTATTAGGAACGTTGTATGCAATATCTTTAGGGTTTTGCTCAGACCACCGTAGCGCGTCCCCAATCAGGGTCCGAACTCTCGCGTCATCCAGTCGTCCGACGCGTTCGCCCAACCTTCTGCATACCTCTTGCATCAACGGCAAGGCAACCCGGTCGTCTGGTGTAATTCTCGCTTCCCATGCGAGACGAGCTAACTCCTCATTGAATAGCGAGGCAACTTTCAAAAGCAGGACATATCTCAAGGGCGTCCAATACCCAGTCCAAGTTACTGCCGGATTGACGCCTTGATCGAAAACCTGATTAAAAAAGCAAATGATTGCATGGTCAGCTTTTGCGACACGATAAATATCAAATCGGATGTCGTATGCCTTGATCATCGGTAGGATTTGGGGCACGATGCCTTTCAGTCCGGCTGCGCCGAGGTCCGATGCATGCAGTCTTGGTACTCCCAGGCTTTGCCGAATCTGCTTGATTTTTTCAGCGGCGATAACATCGAGGTTGATTTTACTCGACAGAACGCCGTAATACAAAATCGGTTGGACCTCGTCAAAGAGATTGGGTCCGGTGTGACCGGACTCATCGACGTAGAAGTACATGTGCAGATGACCTTGGACTGAGATTACGAGTTTTATACACCAAGATCGGCCATTCGAGAGCAAGTTCTATGGCTCGACTTCTTTTGGCAAACAATACAAAAAGGTCAACGTTTATGGTTTGATGTCACCATTCCGCTCAGGCAGGTCGGCATTCCCATGCGTCCCAGTGTTGTTCGAGAAGCTCTATAAAACCGGTCGGGGGCACCAATGACTTTTGGGCAGCAAGTTGCTCGAGGCCGTCGTCGCCGAAGTCATTGTACGCAGCCGTGAGCGCGACCCTAAATCGCTCCCCTTCGATGTCGAAGGGTGGCAGCGAGTAGCGCTTGGGCGAATGAACTTGAACCGCTTGGTGAGGGTAATCTATTGAAAATGCAGGATCGTCCTTGTCCGTCGTGACCACGAAATCGACGTACATCCATATCGGATTCAGCGGTTCCAGGCGCGTATCGAAGCAGAGGATCCAATCGTGCGCTTGGTATTGCTTATCCCAGAAAGGTAAAAAATCGCTGGCCTCGCGCACGCCGTATCGAAGCTTGGCCTCGTCCGTTGCTGCTTGTGAGACCTCCCCATCTTCGGTCCACCAGCCAATCTTCCAAGGCTTCGGTGCCAGGGATGTCCGCCACTCGTCAAACGTGGTGGATTCTGTCTTGGAGTTCCCCGAGCCTTTCACACCCTTCGCCGTGAGCATGTCGTTCTCACGTTGCAACTTCAGCAAATCGACTTTCAATATGGGCTTCGGCTTGATCGAGGCGATGATTCGATCGATGTCGACCTGGCCGGCGTCCAGAAACACACCTGCTTCCTTTGAACCGCCTCGGGCAAGCGCGTTGCCCGAGGCATTGGCTGATGTGATGACGCATCCGTTTATGCTGGACCAATAGATTTTCATGTGCAGTTTGGGAACATGAAACAACTGAGCCCCGCGTTTTCGGAGTTTCTCTAACGCCACATCGCTCGTCGCACCGGGCTTCAGGTCGCATACGATGGTTAAACCCTCGGGCGATGGCAGAAAATCGCAGGCTCCGGATCCAACATACGCAACGATGAC
The DNA here is from genome assembly GCF_026624755.1 of Robbsia betulipollinis. NCBI lineage: Bacteria > Pseudomonadati > Pseudomonadota > Betaproteobacteria > Burkholderiales > Burkholderiaceae > Robbsia > Robbsia betulipollinis. The sequence goes on along the minus strand of NZ_JAPMXC010000019.1, from coordinate 1,689 downwards.
AACCCGCCGCTCATCGTTCTTGCCGATCTTGGTCAGCACTTGCTTGATCGCCGTGTGGACATCGCCGGAGTCGTACAGAACATTCATCGTCGTCAGCCGTGGTTTGGACGCACACATCGTAGCATCGCAATATTACCGATCGCACCGATACACATCGCGCTCGTTGGACCAGGGTGACCAAGGGCAGGGCGTGCGCGTGATTGCATGGACCATCGGCAACCGGTAACGCTCGGTCTCAAACGGATATTCCACGTCACGCCAGCTGTACGCCGGCAACACCGGCACAATCATCCATCCAGCTTCTTCGAGCATCGAAGCCATGCCCTCAACCTCGTACGGGTTCGACCGCCAGACGCGGTATCTACCAAGGCCTTGCACCGCAGCCGCAAAGTCGGTGAGGCAAGCGTCGTGCGCCACAGTTTCGTCGGACGTCACCAACCCTTTTGTAGCCCGAGCTTTCAACCGCCGCCGTTCGCTCGCTGCCTCGTCCTCGTCCAACTCGCCCTCCGCATACGCCTCGTCGATCGCCTTTTCATACGCTCCGACCATCGCTTCGGTGAGCGTTGATCCTTTCACAAGCAAGCACGACCAGTGCTCTGACGGCACCGTAAAGTAAAATACCGTTCGACTTTCCGAGCCGTCACCGGCGTACCAGGCGGGCACGAACACATCCCGCCGGTGAAGCCTCCTCGGAAGTTCGGAGAGAGTCCTGTAGACGTAGAAGTCCGGGGACAAGACGTTGCTTTTCATAGCATCACGACACCTATCGATCCCTTTACGACGGCGAGACGCTCATCCAACATCGCCTGGCGTTTCGCTTTCGCCTGTTCGCGCACGACCTCCCTCCGGACCGGTCTGGCCTGAGCAGCCCACCTGGCCACCCGTCGAGTCTCTTGTAACCACCTTTGAGCTGGCAGCGTCACAAACCAGCGCTCCTCGTGTTCTCGAGCACGCTCCTCGGTGTGCCGGCGGTACGTTGCACGCTCGGCGGGTGTCATGTCCGGCTCGACCAGCAACGAGTTTTGCTCGATAAAGTCCCACGCGGCAGTGAACCACGTCGCCCGCGGCACCTCGAACAGTGCCACAGCGTCCGACCTCAAGCTACGCCCCCCGAAACCATGACGGAGTTGCAACGCAAGGTCACCGTTGCGTGCAATCGGCAACGTCCGGGGATCCCAAGCGAAATAGCCGGCGTCGCGATACACGCCAGCATAGACTTTCACGCGCGGCTCGTCCCATCGCTTCTCGAGCATGGCAAGGGCCACGCTCTCTTTGCGAACGCTCAACGGGAGAACGTGATTCAAGGATTTGAGCAGGGCAGCATGGCGCTTCTTGCGGAGCACGTCGAGCAATGGCTCCGATGTAGCTTTTCCTATGGCTACCCAATCCGAAACGTAAGCGTCCAGCCAGTACATCTTCTCCATCCGATCTAAAAGCGCGAGGATTGCCGATTTCATAACGGGATCGGAAGCGATGAGAGAAGAGCCGGATGTAATCGAGGTCAAGCCGTCGACAGCACGTCGACGCTTTAGCACGACGTTCAAGCGGGAACTGGTGGAACAGACGTTGCGCCCCGACGTCTCGATGGCCGCGGTGGCGTTAGCCAACGGCCTCAACACGAACCAGCTTGCCCGATGGCGGCGCGAGTATTTATTGGGTACGGGTGCCAGTCCGATGCCATTGCCCGCA
>NZ_JAPMXC010000018.1 GCF_026624755.1 Robbsia betulipollinis | reverse complement strand
CGCACTACCAGCGGTCAATTTGCGTGGCCTTCGGCTTCGTTCACGCCGTGCGCGATACGCCTTTGCAGCGGCAGTGGCGTCATAACACCTGCGCGTCTCAGTCCGGTTACGCGCGAGTTCTCGGCTGATGCTAGACGCGTTGCGTCCCAGCAGCCTCGCTATCGACCGGATGCTCGCGTTTTTACCGCTTTCGATCATGATTGCCGCGCGCTCTTCCGCGCTCAGATGAAAATATCTTTTTTCCATCCCAACACCCTATATCAATATGGGTGTTGCACTTGATGGTTGAGTCTAAGCTGCCACTCATCGGCGTTTTGATGCCAGTGCAGTTCACGCAGGCAACCCGGCTTGAGCGTGACCATGGCAGCGGCAATCGTCTTGGAAACGGTGAAATTGCTTGTATCCGCAATCTGCACCATGCCCGCTGCCGACGATTTCACGGGCTTGCTCGCACTGAACCGGTAAATGAACGGGTGCTCGGGTTTGCCCAGGGGAGAGGCCGCTGAACGCTGGTCGTCCGCCAGCGGACCGGGAACCGTGCCCTGGTAAATCCAGCGCTGTTCGGTCGGAATGTTCTTGAAGGCTTCCTGCGGCACCCCGAAGTTCTGCGCCAGCACTTCCGGCGGGATGTGGGCGAAGAAATCCGTGACCATCAGCGTGTTGAACTCGCCTGCCTTGCCGTTATCGAACGCGAGAACGAACTCGGCACCGTCGGGCCCGAGACCTTGCAGCGAATGGGGCAGACCCGGCGGGAAATACCAGATGTCGCCCACACCCACGTCGGAGACTTCCGAGCGGCCCTGACCATCGAGCGTCGTGATGCGGCAGCTACCCGCCACCATGATGGCCCACTCCGCCTGCTGATGCCAGTGCAACTCCCGCACGCCTCCCGCACCCAGGCGCATGTTCACGCCCGAAATGTCCGTGGAAATCGGGAATGCCTCGACCGTCACCTCGCGGGCCCAGCCGCCATTTTGAATCCGCTTGTGGGCCAGACTGAAAGACGACCAGAACAGCTGCATGCCATTGACGTCGGTGGCTGGCGGATTTTGAAAAGACGGTATTTGATTGGCAAGAGCCGGGTTCTGGGGACCCGGATCCGTCACCGATGAAGGCTTGGCATTGATCCGGCCTTCGGGCGGGTTGTCGGGATTCCCAAAGGCCGCTGCCTTGGCGGTGACGGAAGCGCCCAGTGCCACCGCGCCCGCTGCAGCACCAGCGAGAACCTTACGACGAGACAAGTCGGTCATGATGCAATGTTCCTCGAGATATAGGGATGCTTTTTCTTGTTTCTTATCGCTACCGGGAGTGAAGGCGCAGTGCATGCCGCCCGTTTGAGGATCGTTGAAGACTGTCTGTCATTTGTAAGAAAAAGTTCGATACGCGACACGTAATTTTTCAAACAGCTTTCATTTTCCAGGCCAGAGTTGAAAAATCCTCATTTCCCGAAAACATCCTACCAGAAGGTCTTTTGTTCGTTTTCTTCGGCGGATTTTTTGGATCGTGCGTGCGTTGCATCGCATGTCGCGATACAGCGCACGGAGACAGAAACGACAAAACGCCGCTGCAGCGGGCGCTTTGAGATCGGCCTGGGAAAGCGCGTGATTTTTATGCGATATGCACAGGAAGAGGTGGCCTATTCCGCCGGCAGGCCCAGGGACAAATTGCGAAGTGGATCGCGGATCTCGGTGGACAGGGAGCTATTGAAGGTCCACAACCACGCGGGCACTTGCGCTGCGAAACGCTGTGCCAAAACGCTCAGGACGGCGACGCCCGCGGCCCCTTTGGCGGGCAACGAGGAATGTGTGCCGCTTTCCGCCGACGCCCGGGCCTGGGCGACGAGATCGGTATCGCCGTGGGCCAGCTCGAGCAGCAGGCCGGACGGCACGCTCGAACTCGGCAACGCGCGCGATTCGGGCGCCAGGGGTGCACCGAAGCGCTGGTGCAGAATGTCCAGCGCGATGCTGCCCAGAGATCCGGCGGCCAACAACGGGGTCTCGCCCTTTGCCTTGCCGTCTTCGTGCAGCGGAATCGCCTGCGTCACCCGCTCGGCTTTGCCATCGGCGATATCCAAAAGAATGTCGTACAGCATTTCCATGCTGGGCATCGGAGTCATCATGAATGCAAGTTATTTGAAAGATAAAGAGAAACAGGGAGTATCGATGCGGCTTTGAAAGGATATACCCGATGCGCTTCCTTCGGGGCGCTTCGGGACAGCGTGCTCGCCTTGGTGGAATGCTTCGCATGACTCAAGAAAATGGCCGGCAGGATCCTCGCCGGGAGCCCATTTGATGCCGTTATCGGCCTCGAACGCATGTATCGCGCTCGGTTGGCCATTACACGCACGTGATCGAGGTAGAGCGAGAAAGGGAAAGGGACGACGGGCAGGGGCTTGCAGACGGGCTTATCGCCCACGCAAAAGCAAAAGCCGCAGACCCGTTAGGGAATGCGGCTTTGCGGTGATGCTGGTGGCGAATCAGGGAGTAGCTGGACGGGTTGCTAAGTCCCTGAAAACACTGGGAATCGGTGGGGTGGCGAATCGAGGTGCGGGATGGATTTATAAGGCTACCGCTAGGTTACCACCGGTCACCGTGCGAGAGAAGTCATGCCGTTAAATTGACCGCTCAACGACGATCTCGGACTGCGAAAGCACTCGGACTACGATCGAGGTGTCCATGGGCACATTGGCTTGAATCCAGTTTTTGAATGCTGCGCCTCCCATGATTCGAGGGGCGCCGCTTGGCGTGGCGCGGCGGCTGACCCAGGCATGGATTACCGCTCGCTCTTTGCCGCAATAGATGTCGATAAGGGACTTATCGGGTCCGAATCCGCCTTCATGGCGCACAGGGACATTGAAAAATCCGGTCTCGAAATAGGTCTTGCCGATTTCCACCGTGAAGTGTGATTCGACCTGATCAATGGCTTGGGCTTCTAGCTCGGCTTCGTTGCTGCCGTCAGGCGGATCGCTCTCTTCGATTGCCTCCACGATTTTTTCGCTGCGGCCGCCATTCCAAGGCGGTGAAAGCGTTTCGATGATCGAGTCTTCCAGGGCCGCAGCAAGGTTAATGGTGAAGTCTCCATACCGACTCAGTCCTTGATCCGCCCACGCGAAAATGTGGACGTTTTTGCCCTTGCGCAGGAGCTTGAGAATATTTTCATGGTTGCGCATGTTGGTTCTTTGAGTCGAACTGGGATTCAGATACCCCATCATGCGCCGCCTAAGCGTCTTCGTGGTTTTGCCAACATATTGGACTTGATTATCCTGTATGAAAGCATAAAGAACATTTTTTTGCTCGCTGATCCTCGTCAGATTTAGGATAAGACAACCATTGTCCATTTGCCATTGGCCAGCCGGTTGAAAACCAATATGGATCAATCTTTCCATTATGTTTCTCGTTATAAAAATCAAGTTTTGTATTTTATGATTATTTTTTTATTACAAAAAGGCAAAATAATGAGGCAGCAATTCATCGATATTGCGTGCGAGATGCGTGGACAGACGCGTGAGGACGTCTCTAAGGTAGGCGTAGGGATCATGCCCGTTGAGCTTGGCAGACTCATGATCGCCGCAGCCCGCTTGCCCGCGCGTAGGGACCCTGCAAATAGCCAGTTTTTTCGCCCGACGGCAACCGGACGGATTTGGTTTTCGGCCCGCGAATCTGCTGGTTGCGGACCCGTTCGGCGCTGCGGTCAAAATTGTCGTGGGCAAAGCACTGGATCTTGCAAAGCGGGCAACGCCCGCGCCGGCGACATCGCTGGAGATGAATGCAAGCGCGCAACCGGTTGATCCCACGCCGTCTCTACCCAATGCACCGGCGGCGCTTGTGCCGGCGGAAGCGGTGCCGCAAGGAACCCCTCGATAAAGGCGCACCATCCGCCGCGCCAGCGATGGCACCGACAGCCGTACGCGCGGCGCTTGTCATCCCGTCTGTCGCGCATGAGCATCGTCATGCACGATAGACGGGCGGTCTAGATTTCGATGGCCCGCCGCAGCTTCTCGCCGCCGAGTGGCAGGTCTCGAAAGCCCTGCTCCGTGACATCACGCAAAGTGTTAGCGATGAATACCGTGACCACGGCCCTCGGATCAGATCTTCGTTATGCGATCTGGCGAAGTGTCCAAGTCTTGAGCGAGTCACTATCGGGCACCGAGTCTCCAAGCGCTACCGACGCGCGCCCATTTGGACGACGTGGCTGGGTCAAGTGTCATGCGGCGGCCTTGCGCGTCTTTCTCGAATCCCCAATGTTCGTATATTTGGAGCGAGGTACCGTTGAGTGCGGTCAGTTGGATCCGGCCGCCGTGTGCGCGTTCGTGGGATAGATTCACGGCATGTTCAATTAGAGTTTTTCCGACACCCTTACTATCGGGAGCGGTTACGAAACCATAGATCGTGGGAGGCGATGTACCCTCAAGGACGACCATGCCCGTACGCATCGAGATAACGACATCGCGATTCTCGTCCATTCCCGGCAAGGCTTCCTGAATCAAATCTAGAAGCTCTTCGGTGTACCTCAGGCGATCCGCCCATGCCTGAACTGATGGGCCACTCGGCGCGGCACGCTCATCGAGATCGTCGAGTTGCGTACGTAGGTTCTCCACCGAGTCATATGAATCAGCAGGAGACAAATACGCCACCTTATCCAGGGGACTGGCCGTACCTAGCCGCACCCGGGAGGAAGCACTACTGGAAGCGGAAGTTCGACGGGGCAAGCCGCTGAGCAGATGTGGGGTACGGGAGATCGAATCCCGACGTTCATTGCGTGGTGCCCGAACTGGCTTGGGCAGCGCCTCTTCAAAAAGTTTTTTGGTGCCAGCTTCAGTGGCACTGCGTGTGACGGGTGGGACCATGTTTACCTCGATAATAAGCTGTTCAATATCTCCCAACCCTATGGAAGCTGCCGGTTGCGAATCCGAAGCAGCGTCTACGCACGCGAAGCGCTAACAGATATGAGAAACTTGAAGCGCCCCGGATATCGAGGAGGCGGGTTGGTTTAAGTTAAAACAGCTTTTTCGCACTCGCTGGCGATTTTACGCCAGTAGTTGGCTTCCGCTTCTGCCGGTGGGATGTACCCGATGGGTTCGAGCAGTCGGATATGGTTGAACCAGTGCACCCATTGCAATGTGGCAAGTTCCAGTGATTCCCGGGATTTCCACGGTGCTCGACGATGAATCAGTTCCGTCTTGTACAGACCGTTGATGGTTTCAGCCAGCGCATTATCGTAGCTGTCGCCACGGCTCCCCACCGACGGTTCGAT
>NZ_JAPMXC010000017.1 GCF_026624755.1 Robbsia betulipollinis | reverse complement strand
CGCGCTCTCCAAGACCGCATTGAACTTGTCTTGCGAACTCCAGCTTTCGCTGTCAGGGGCGTTGCCAGGTAGCAGGCGTCCTCGCCCACGAGCGGCATTACGCCAGTTGTATATGGTCGCTTCGGATATGCCTTCTGCCTTGGCCACTTCCACCACTGTGCGATTGTGCGGTGCTAGCAACTGCTTCAGGATCGCTTCCTTACGCTCTTCAGAATACTTCATCGGAATCTTCTCTCTGCCCCCGTCAGGGTTCAAACTCTAACAGCAATTCAGGTTCCAACTATTCTGACAGCGGGGGCTGTCGAACCCCCCGAACCCGATCAGTTCCGGGAGACCTGCTACCGCCATGTTCGTCTAGTTAAAGTAAACCTTTAGCTTTTTCCGTTTACCGGCTATTATTCCGAAAATCTATCCGTCATCGATTTTCGAGGTTTTCTTCAATTTTCGCTGACTAAATGCTAATGCAGGTACGGAATGGCGCTAAAGGAACTTACACCTCTGAAGAATACGATCGATATTGCGCAGTTGCGCGCAATTGCTGATCGGGCAGAGGAAACGCTTGCACACCTTCGCGATGCTTTGCTTGAGCCCTGGCCGCGAAAGATGGCGCCTATGCTTACTAGCAGCCGTCTTGCAAAATTATGTAAGCTCGATAGGGCTCAAATTCAGTACCTGTGCACTCGCGGCAATAAGGGAGAGTATCCCACCGGAACCGTCACCAGCTCCGGTCGTAATAGGGAATTCACGCTTGCCGAAGCTCAGCAGTTCATCCGTGCGAGCGGCACATACAAGGCGCGCCCTCCAGGCGAGAAAGGAATCGTCCTATCGGTAGGAAACTTCAAAGGCGGCGTAGGCAAAACTACTGACAGTGTTGCATTTGCGCAAGGCCTGACATTGCGTGGGCACAAAGTTTTACTTATTGACCTTGATCCGCAAGCGTCAGCGACAACATTGATGGGATATGTTCCAACTCCCGAAGTCACTGAAGAAATGACGGTTATGCCAATCGTCTACGAAGACGCGACAGATCTCGCTGCTGTGACTATACAAAGCTATTGGGATAACTTAGATCTGATTCCGTCGTGTTCGGCTCTTTTTGGAGCGGATTACTATCTGCCTAACAAACAAGCATCCGATCCTGATTATGAATTCTGGCGAGTACTGGAAAAGGCTATGGACACTATCCGGGATACGTACGATGTTATCGTAATTGATACACCGCCAAGCCTTGCCTATCTTTCGATCGGATGCTTTATGGCAACCGATGGTCTTGTTATTCCCCTTCCGCCGGAAACCTTAGACTACGCATCAAGCACCCAATTCTTTAGACAATTCGCGGAGCTTTTTACTAGCCTCGAAGGAAGCCGGTCGGTGGAAAAAGAATTTGCTTTCATCAAGATCATCCTTGCAAAAGTGAAACCTCGGGCTGCCTCCACAGATGTTGTGAAATCGTGGATTCAGCAGACTTACCATGAGTTAATGGGCCGCGCCGAAATTCTTGACACAGATCTAATTAAGAATGCAAGTGCAGAGTTCAAGACGGTTTACGACCTTCAAAACTACGAGGGTAGCGCTGCAACTTACAATCGTGCGATCGATTCGTTTGACGCAGTGGTCGATGAGCTCGAAGCCGAGATTCAAAACGTATGGGCCTGGCGTGCAGCGGAGAAAATAAATGGCTAACAAGTTGCAGGATCGTTTGGCTAGCAAAACGGCTGAACTAGCGTCCCGCGTCGAAGCGTCTACGGCTAACCGCACAGAACGCGCTGCATCTACAATGCCTGGCCAACTTGGTGCCTTTCGATTGGACGCCCAGAAATGGAAAGCGCAGATTGAAGAGCTGCAGGCTGAAAACGCGAGTCTTAAGCAAAGTTCCGTGGCCGGCGAAATCGACCTCGACAAGCTCGTCGAGGTGCCGGGACGGCGAAAGTATATGTCGCCCGAAAAATACCACGAACTCCGGGAAAATCTAAGACACAACCCCTTGATCCAACCAATCTCAATTAGCCTAGTTGAAGACGGTAAGGCGGAAATTGTGTCTGGCCATCACCGGTCGGATGTATTCAAAGAATTTGGGCGAAAGACTATTCCCTATACTTTGTTTTCTGGGGCGAAAGAGCAAAGAGCGCTTGCGGCGTTTTATGCCAATTTGCTCCAGGATGACATAACCGATTACGAGAAGTACCTAGGCTTCAAATTGCTACGCGAGGCTCGCCCCGGTACGACACAGGCTCAGATGGCTGAGGAATCTGGCATCAGTGATTCCATCGTTTCCGATCTTCTGGCTTTCGACGACTTGCCGCGGGACGTTTTGAACACCCTCTCAGAGAAGCCTTATCTTTTGGGCTCTAAAGCGGGAGCGGCATTGGCGTCTTTGAGTCGACGCGGAAAATCAAGACAGGTCATCGACGCTGTTGCGTTACTTGCGGAAGGCAAGCTCGATCAAGCACATGCCGTAAAGCTTGCAAGTGCAGAGCCGAAGTCAACTAAGACGGTAGTCGAGCGAAAGGAAGTCCGGATTAAGTCGGGCCGATCCGTGTTCTGCACGATGACGGCATCGAAGAAAACATTCAGGTTGGAATTTTCGTCAGAGCAAGTTGCGGAAGCTTTACGTGAAAAAATTCAGACGTATCTCGAAGGGTTAGCAAGAGAAGTGACATAGAGATAATAAAAATTATCTCTTTTTAAATCATGTACTTAGAATTTCGAACTGCCCGAATTAAACCAACGATCTCAGAATGTATAAAGTAATCTAAGTACAAAAGACGAAAGCCCCTGGACGCCAATCCAGGGGCTTTCTGATAAATCAGGGCTTGCTGTTGCTCGCCCTACACTTCACCGTCGCAAACGGCCAAGAGATACAACTCACATCTCGAAGTGTAGCGTATTGCGATCGACAGTCAAGCTACCCGTCATCCATTTACTGAAAAATGGACGGAATTATGTCGATCGCGCAACAGCACGTTGCCAGCGAGGGTGAAATTCGCCCTGCTGTCACCAACTTCACCGCCTTATCGGACGAGCCCCGCTCGCCGGAATATGCTACTGACGCCACGAATCTCAAATGGCTCACGTTGCGCGCAGAGCACCGCGCCTACCATCTCAGCGGCATTTCGAACCGTGCACGAGCCGTCTTAGCCGCCCTCGCCCGCACCGTTGATAATCTTCGGCCCAACGATAAAATCTTTGCTAGTCGCGCCATCCTTCAAGACCGAGCAATGACCTCCGAGCGCACCTTCTTCCGTGCACTGGCTGACTTAGCTCAAGCTGGACTTATCGTTCGATATGAGCAGTGGGAGGTTGCTGGTCGGGCTGGGTTTAATCGGGCTTACCTGGCTCTATCGGAGCGCGCAATCGCCCTCCTCGGCTTGAATGAAAAGACGACGCCGAGATATGCCCGTTCATCATCATCGAGCGCTGCAAACGACGATCAATCTCAAAATTTGGCCGAAGGGACTGACAGCATGGCAGACCCTATTAAGAGAGATCTTTACCCTGCTTCTCAACAGAGACAACCAGGCCAGCTCCCAAGCGATTTACAACGATTGCTGGATTTGGGATTTCATGAATTTTTAGTTTTTAAACTTATGCGCGATGCTAAGCGTCAGGGCAAGTTTCTATCCGACGTTGTAGCGGCATCATGGCAACATCTCAAAGCTGCCGCCAAGCCAATCTGCTATCTGCAGGCGCTGCTGCGAAGTGCGACCGACTTCACCGCACTGTCGCGCTACCAAAAGTGCGCTAAGGCAGAAGTCGAAACTCGGCATAGTGAAATGCTACAACTTGGTCGTGACATCGAAAACCTCGCAGGACATGTTTTCTACGACACGGCTGGGACACGTCGTATCGCGATTTCCTCTGATGGGCTTACTGCGGTTTTGGACCACGCTCATGACCGCGTTCCTCGGGTCGCTGCTGGTGCTTGGCAGAAAGATTTCATCCGGGCGCTTGCGTCGGGGCAATGGACCGAAGCGACTGTCGATCTTGACGCGGCGTTTTCGGCGCCGCAAGCGAGAACACGCGTTCAGAGTGCAACTGGCGAAGAGCAAAGGGCGCACCCACGCGAAGCCTTATCGGCACTCCGTGCCATGATTCGAGGCCCTCGTATTAATGCTCCAGAGCAACCGGCCGCCTGAACGCGTCCTCTAGCAAAGATGGTAGCGGCGCGGCCTTCCGTCGAGGATTGCGCACCGATAAATCCAGAAGCTTGTTTCCACTGGCGTGACCCACCTTGTCCTCTCAGAAATTGACGCAGCGTTGCCAAAAGAAAGCGGTGAAAGCACGGTGGCGCCAATCAGGATACGACCGCACTGCAGAAGCGCAATTTGTGCCGAGGGCAGGCGTAGGGAAGAACCGCGATGGGCCATCGCTGGGACTGATTTGAGCAAAAAATAAGCGCCCGAAGGCGCTGTCCGCTTTAAACCAGAAGGAGAGTGTTTAGAACGTCGGCACGTCTTCTTTTACTTTGGCTCGCGCACGGAACCGAGCGCGCTCGGCGCGTCTTTCGTCCGACGTCGCGACGCGAACTTCACCCACGATCCGCGGCTCCAAGTGGGCCGTCTTAATGCGATCGGCAATGAGCGCGTAGCCCAAGGTATTCAAGGCAACCGCCTTGTCATAGGTCTTACTTTCTCTCATAGCAGTAGTAGCCTCCAGTATCTGAATCGGGCGCATATTTGAGGGCGAAGGTAACACCTAGTTCGCCCGCAGCGAAGTTCACGCTCATGCGCCTGTACATACGATCTAGTTTATCAGTCGTCGGCGTAAATAGATATTCAGGTACGGAAGGAAAAGCCACCGCATGGTCACTCAAAGCAAATTCAAGCTCATCCTGAAAGCCGCGTAGCCGATAGGGATTGCGTAGCTGCCACGCAGACTGCCGGAACATCGTATTGTCCTCCGTTGCATCCCGTCTGGCGAATTTAACAAACCGCGCGGTCGCCGGCGGCAAAATTCGATGATTGAACCCATCGGCCATCATCTGGGCGAAAGGAGTATCGCCGTCGCTCATGGCCTCAACCGATGCGAAAAAGATGACGAAGTCGACCTGGTCAAAGTGCAGGCCGATGATTTCCACACCCGGTGCGACGCTGACCGGCGGCGAGTGGTAAGCCTCGGCGTCGGCCGAACGGCTCCCAAAAGCAAGCTCAAGCGAGGCGTTGGAAAGAGCGGTGATGCTGAGCATGAACTGCAAACCCTGCGAAAAAGACAAACTGTAGCATCTCGCCCGCGCCGTGCGGACGTAAAGCCTATATTCAGGAACGGAGTAGGGAAGGGGGGCGAATGCCCGTGGAGAGGCGCGCTTGCTAAGAACCAGACAGGCGCCCAGCGCCAATCGCACCACACTGCAACGTAGCCGGATCGTCTCCAGCGCCAAGTGCTTTGAATCATCGGAAACACATCGACCGATGGCACGTCAACCGTAACCCTACTCTAATGAACTGCAATACTATGGCATGGCGTCGACATAGTGTTATCACGCGTCGTTATCACCATACCCGGTCACGAATGCGGCTTCATCGGATTAGCGCGGTAGCGGTGGAACCAGCCTCACGATGGTAAGCAGGAGAGGGTAGGGGGGCCTTTCGCCGTCGATTTGACCACACGGCACGACGCAAACACGCCCAATCCGGATTCTTTTCAAGCCTGATAACTCGTAGTAGCAGGCTTAGCTCTATGACGGCACGAGCTGGCTACTTGATGCTCTATGCCGACAGCTGAATAGGGCGGACGCCTGAAGGCGTAGGCGCTAGCTAGATGGGAAACACGGTATGGGAAGTGGTCAAATCGCGGATCTGATTATTCTCAAAACAAGATCTGCCTAACGAAACGAAGGCACCCCTGTTGTGGTTCAGATTGACCAACCTCGTGTGTATGCTTATCGGCATGCGTCGCTACGAAAACAGCTCGGAATGGGTGCCGCACCGCACGAAAACCACGAGGCCATGTTTGCCCGCGTCGTCAAGGGTATAGATCAAGAGAAAGTCGCCGCCGATGTGGCACTCACGATGGTGCGCCCATTCGCCTGCTAACGCGTGATCAAGCCACTCTGGCGGGAGCGGGGCATCGTTGGCAATGAGCATCGTCATGGCTTCTTTAAGACGATTCATATCGTACCGTCCCGAGTGGGACAGACGCTGCCAATCTTTCAGAAACGTTTTCGTATAGTCCGAGGCGCGAGGCAGTGTGGCGCGCTTACTTGCGGGCAGCTTTTTCGAGGTCATTCAGCAAAGCATCAGGGGTGGTAAAGCGTGCGCGACGGGCGTGGATGATCTCGTCAGCTTCCAACATAGCGGCGCTGCTCGCGGCATTCGGCGCTTTGATGGCAAAAGGTAGTTCCTTGTCAGCGACCACGCGCATCAGGAAAACACGGATCGCGTCGGAAACGGTCAGGCCCATGGCTGCCAGCGTTTCGGTCGCCTGCGCTTTGACGGTTTCGTCGACGCGAACGTGAACCATAGTGGTGGTGGCCATGATGCTTTCCTTGAAATGACTGAGATACATTGTATCTCAGACACTAACGCAAGGCAATGTTGTCGCTAAGCGGGGAGGGGTGCAGCCACGCCTGTCTGATGTGGCTAGCGCGCTGTGGCTTGCGATGAGGATAGGGCGCTACGTTGACACGCCTTTCGACTCTCATTCTTGATGATTTGCTAGTCATGATTATGAGCCTAATCGTGACTAGCAGTTTTTAGGGTAAAGTACGGGGTGGCGCGGAAGAGGGGAGGGGACGGCCCGCCCGACGGGCATCTCAAGCAGTGTTGAGCGGTCAGACAGGCATGGGTTCATTTCCTTGGTCGAATGGAGTAGGTAGCGCGTATGACGATCGAAACAGCGCCGGCAAACCCGGGGAGCGCAATGGCCTACAGATGTGCGAGCAGGCATGCGACGCAGGCATTTGTCTCCCATCATGGGCGCGCCGGTCGGAATGAACCATACGCATGTACCTATAGAGTGGCCTGCCCATGAAGTCGGATACGCGCCGTTTGGGGCTGTCGCACTTTGCGTTCTATCGGGCATATCTCGAAGGACCCGAAGCGATCAATCTCGGCGTCCTGGCTGACCGGTATCTTGCTTGCGGGCGCGATCCCCGGCGCATGCGCACGACGTTGCGCTGGCTGCAGGACGAGCTGGCCGCCGCCGCGCGGCGCGTGGGGGACCGCGAAGCGATCCGGCTGTTGCGATTACCCAAACGCTTGGGCGAACCCGAGGATGCGGCGACTGACACGCCGTCGCTGGAAGAGTACCGCGAGCAAACCGACCCGCACGGCGTCTATACCGAAACCGAATTGCTTCTGCACTATCGTGCGGCGTATCCCGGGGCGGCCTTGTCGCGCGAAGAGCGGCGCGGACTGCGTTTGCGCGAGCGCCGGCTTGCGGCGTTGCAGCGCCTCGAAAAAGTAGTCGCGGAAGCACCGGCCAATGAACACCCTATTGATACGTGGTTTGATCCGTCCATCGCGGCGCGCCTGGCGAACGTCAAGATCCTGACGTTGGGTCAGCTGGTCAGTACGATCAACGGCACCGGTCACCGCTGGTTCATGCGGGTGCCGCGCCTGGGTGCCGAGACGGCCGAGCGCATCGTGACGTGGCTCGTCGCCAATGCGGCGAGCGTGACCCCGACGGTGGCCGAGCGCGCCCGAACGCCGTTGCGCACGCAATCGCGCACCGATTTGCTCGCCGCAAGCGTAGCGACCTCCACCATCGCCTGTTTAGAGAACCTGCAGTTGCCGGTTGCTTTGTCGGGCACAGAGGGTGCCAATCGTGGCGCACCGGGCAAGAACCAAACGGGCGCGACCAATGACTGGGAGGCGATTCAGGCGTGGCTCAATTCGCACCCGAAAGAGTCGGCAACCTGGCGCAGCTACCGCACGCAGGCCGAGCGAATTTTACTGTGGAGTGTCTTCGAGCGCGGTAAAGCGTTGTCTTCGCTCAATGTTGCCGACATTGCCGCTTACCGGGAATTTATCAAAGCACCGCCGCGCCAGTGGACGGCGCCGCGTGGCATCGAGCGCTGGTCGCCGCACTGGCGCCCGTTTGTCGGACCACTCGCGCCGTCCAGCCGCGCGACCGCGCATCGGGTACTGCACGCGCTATTTACTTGGTTGGTCGACATGCGTTACCTCGACTTCAATCCGTGGTTGGGGAATAAGCTAACGGCAGAAGAGCGCGATGCTGCGTCGTCCAAGGCACTCCACGCGCTCACTCGGGAGCAATATGGCTTTTTAGCGAGATTCGCTGACGAGGCGTCACATCTTCCGTGGGGGCAGCGCGCGCAGTGCATGCTGATCCTGGCCTATGCCACGGGGTTACGGGTGTCAGAACTGTGTGCCGTGAAACTCCGTCACCTGGAAACGAAATGGGTCGACGACGACATTGGGATGGCGTGGACGCTGCGCGTGAGAGGGAAGGGACACAAAACGCGGGTCGTGCCGATCCCATCGGTGGTGATGGACGCGCTCGCTCGCTATCTTGGTTGGCGAGGACTGCCGATCGAACCCACGTATTGGCAAGCGGAGACCCCCATCATCGCGAGTCTTACCCGCAGCGGTCAGCATCATGAGCAAGCGGTCACACCCTTAGGTCTCGCCAAGGCCTTTCGACGGTTGTTCATGCAAGCGGCCGGACATCTGCAGCAAGGAGATCCGAAAGGGGCGAAGCGATTGGAGGCGGCGACGACCCATTGGCTGCGCCACACCTACGGCACGCACATGATTGAAGCGGGCATGCCGCTCGATATTGTCCAAGACAATATGGGGCACGCGTCGCCGGCGACTACGTCCCGGTATGTGACGACCGAACTCGATCGACGTATTCGGGCAGCCGAGCAGTTTTTAAAACGCGCAAGCACTTGAGGGACCAGCGACGAAGACCGTATGTATGTCAACGTGGCCCAATCCAGAAATTTGCCTACCGCCCGAGAGCAGGGCGCGGGGAGGGAGTTTGCTAAAATGGCCCGTTTTCCATTTGATAAAACACGCCCGTATGCCATCGTCGAAACAGCGCCGTTCGCCTCCACGCACGCCGCGAAGTAAAGCAGACCTGCTCCCCCCCCGCTGTCAGAATAGTTGGAACCTGAATTGCTGTTAGAGTTTGAACCCTGACGGGGGCAGAGAGAAGATTCCGATGAAGTATTCTGAAGAGCGTAAGGAAGCGATCCTGAAGCAGTTGCTAGCACCGCACAATCGCACAGTGGTGGAAGTGGCCAAGGCAGAAGGCATATCCGAAGCGACCATATACAACTGGCGTAATGCCGCTCGTGGGCGAGGACGCCTGCTACCTGGCAACGCCCCTGACAGCGAAAGCTGGAGTTCGCAAGACAAGTTCAATGCGGTCTTGGAGAGCGCG
>NZ_JAPMXC010000016.1 GCF_026624755.1 Robbsia betulipollinis | reverse complement strand
CTCGACGCTGTGCCCATGCGGCTGCCAGTTGAAACGCATCGGCGAGGACGTGAGCGAGAAGCTCGATTACACGCCAGGCGTGTTCACGGTCGAGCGGCATATCCGCGGCAAGTGGGCGTGCGCGAAATGCGCGACATTGACGCAAGCACCGGTAGCCGCACACGTCATCGACAAAGGCATCCCGACGGCGGGACTCCTCGCCCATGTGCTGGTCGCGAAATTCGGCGATCATCTGCCGCTGTACCGTCAGGAAAGCATCTTTGCACGTGCGGGCCATGCGATTCCTCGTTCGACGCTGGGTGCATGGATCGGCGCCTGTGGCGTGCAACTGCAGCCACTGGTAGAAGCATTGCGCGAGCGGGTCGTACAGCATCCCGTGCTTCAGGCCGATGAGACACCGGTGGCAATGCTGATGCCGGGCAAAGGCAAAACGCATCGCGCCTATCTATGGACCTACACGCCGAGCGTGTTCGCGGCGATGCGCGGCGTCGTCTACGACTTCGCCGAGAGCCGGGCCGGGGAACATGCGCGCGCCTTCCTGGGCGAGTGGCAAGGCAAGCTGGTGTGCGACGACTTCGGCGGTTACAAGGCCTCGTTCGCCCAGGGCGTGACGGAAATCGGCTGCATGGCGCATGCACGGCGCAAGTTCCACGAATTGCACGCCAGTAGCCGCAGCCAGATTGCCGAGGAGGCGTTGAAGATCATCGCGCAACTTTACGAGATTGAGCAGGCGGTACGCGATCTCCCGCCCGCGGCGCGCCACGAGCGACGGCAAACGCAAAGCCGGCCGATTACCGATGCACTGCATACGTGGATGATGCAGCAGCGTGGGCGCGTGAGTGAAGGTTCGGCGATCGCGCGTGCACTCGATTACAGCCTGCGGCGATGGGAGGCGCTCACGCGCTACTTGGAGGACCCCGAGGTGCCGATCGACAATAACTGGGCGGAAAACCAAATCCGTCCAGTGGCCGTCGGGCGCAAGAACTGGCTATTTGCAGGGTCCCTGCGTGCGGGCAAGCGGGCGGCGGCGATCATGAGTCTGATCCAGTCGGCCAAGCTCAACGGGCATGACCCCTACGTCTACCTCAAAGACGTCCTCACGCGGCTGCCTACGCATCTCGCACGCAATATCGATGAATTGCTGCCGCATAATTGGACGCCCACAGCGGCTTGAAGTTGGCGTCAAGATGGGATCGCCGGGCGCTTACGCTCGTGCACAGCATACCCGTTTATGAACGCCCGGACGGGTACGCTCTGACGCGGTAGCGTCCTCAAGTTATGTGAGTTTGATCCAGAAACGAAAATCCCACCGTGATAGGTGGGACATGCTACAGAGATGCAACGATGATCAACGACGCCAGCCCTCGCTTGCAAATACGAAGTCGCCTTCATCGTCGGACCAAACTTCGACGTCCCCCGACGCCCTCCCATACATGCCCTGCCGTGCCCGCTTAGCGTTGACACCACGCGCTGCCGCCGCGGCGCTGATGGTCTTGTATTTCTTCGCACGCCCACCGGACAACCGCCGGACCAGCTTCAAGAGCGTTTCCTTTTCCTCGATGGGAAGTGCCAGAATCAACGCCGCGTCGTTCCAATCGCTCTTCAACACCTCGTCTCGACCGTCCGTCATGACTTCTGCGCCCCACCCATACTGCTTGCCTCCCGGACTGAATGTGTCGATGTTCCGGTATTCGACGCACGTGGTCTTGGTACTAGCAATGAAGGAGCTATACACGTGCCGTCCGAGCCTCGCCAGGATTTTGTAGTTCGTCGTTGCTACGACCTTGGTCAACGAAAGGCTCAGCGTTCCCAAGCGAGCATTGATGCTGACGTAAATCATCGAGTCCGGTGCCGACGTTGCATTCAGAAGTTCATTCAGTTCGGTTTTCGTCAAGGTGGTGTACATGCCATGTCTCCGATAGGTGCGGTGCTTGCGACGTGCAGCACCGATGGATCCAACATAGCAAAACGCTCGCACTGTGCAATAGTTAAAGCCAAGTATTTTCGGTCTTTCTGACGAACGGCCGACATGCATTCCGTTGGTATAGATCGGACTCGATATCGCCTTGGTAGGATCGACTGCTTCCCTTTCTGGGCGCCCGCAAGGGTACGGATGACGCGGTAGTGTCCCAGTTTTGGGTTTCTTTTTTTGCCGCAACACTCGGTTGCTACCAGCCCGATGCGTGAGCAAACTCGGGGGTTGCGTTTTGGAGCGGTTTTTGCCGTTGGTGACGGTTTGAGTAGTTGTCACGCCTTTGCACTGCTGACGCCTTTGCGTTCAGACACGGTGGTGATTCGGTGCCGCTCCGATATTTCCCCAGTCCTTGTTGCGACATTGACATTCGGTTGGCGTAAAGTCTAACTTCCAGGCGAGGAGGAAATCTACAGAATGGACCGATCAAAGGAACCGGAGGTAGCGGCAGACATCACGGCACGAAAACCGAAGCCCATCGTCATGCTCGATCATGGCAACTGCAAGTGGGAACATAAACGCTTGGCTGACGTGTTCATCCCAATGCACGTTGGTCCTGTGATCTTGTTCAAGGAAAAAGTGATACAGCCGTCGCTGAATGCACTCGACAAAGAGATCGCGACGTTCACCAAACCAGGAGACACCACCGAAGCCTACCGTCAGGTCGAAGTGCAGCAACTGCGGAAAACCACCTTGCAGTCGTTTTGCCCTTCGACCCATGCTGTGTTTGAGCGTGCCCTGCGCTCCTGGATTTCTGACTCCCTTCATCAAGTTGCCAATGATGAGCCAGACGTCATCATTGAACTCTATCTTTTCTTCGAAGACGCCGACGAACGTTGCGATGAACCCTTGGCGGTTGCGTTCGCCTTGGAAAAGCTGAAGGCAAGAGTTCGCAAAGACAATCTTTGGAAGCTGAAGGACGTCGTTCAACGGTTTCGAGGGGTAGCCCTGAATGACCTGCCTTGCTATCGAGTCCTTTCGTTGATGGAAACGGTCGCTAACGCGTGCAGGCATGGCGACGGTGACGCTGTCAAAAAGCTTTTTCATGAGCGTCCGGATTTCTGGCCCGAACCCCTTCGCAATCTCACCCTGCAACGTAACGGCGTCCTCGGCTTTTCATCGATTACTTTCCCGGATAAATTGCTCTACGCGTTCTGCGATGCAATCGTTGCTTTTTGGGACGACCTGCACCTCGTTCATCTGTGCAGTTTCGGGAATCTGAGCTTGTTGATCAAGGAAGAGCAGGGAGAGGCAAGCGTCTTGCTTAAGAAAAGTCGCGAGTACGTTGAACGACTTAAAACCAACCCATTGTTTGGTGCGCAGACGCCCTAGGCACGTCCGCCCGCAAGATTACCTCTCCCACAGGGGCTTATGGTTTGCGCCAGTGATGAGATTGTGCAGGGCCAGTTCTGCCTCGTGGATCTTGGCGGTTACCTCCTTGATCTCGGAAAGTCGCACGACTTCCACGCTCGTCTTGAAGGTTCCGCGGGCCGACATAAATGCGATTTTGACCAAACCGTCCTCATCGACGCTTAAAGCGTTGTGCGCGTATTTATTTCGGCCTGTTTGCGCCGCCTTGATCATTTTGATGGCCTTTTCGTAGTCTTTGAGGTGGGGAAACTCATCCGCCAGTTGCCCGCATAACGAACTTACGATGTCCACGCGCTGTTGGAAGTTACTGTGAGCTACCATCGTCAAGCCTCGTGGATCCATCGGTGAATCGTATCCAGCAAGCTTGGAGATGGCGAAGGCCGTGCCGGACTCCAACGTGCCCCACATTGAAATCATCCGCCCAAGTTCTAGAAGGTATTCATCGGGGATAGGCCAGTTGGCGTTGAACTCGCCCCGCTTTGCTGTTTTTTGCGTTGTTGTCATGGTTTGCTTGCTTTTATTTTTGCTTCCAAACTTTTCATGAACCGCACCAGGCCACCGACGTGGCTGACGATCAGCACCGCTTCATCGTGGTTCAGCATGGGATTGTCGTGCGCAAGGCTCTGCTCATTGCGCACAGTGTTCATGGCTTCCAGGTTGGCGATGGCAGATTTCAGGATGCGCTCGGTCATCTGGCTTTCCAGGTGCCCTGCTGCCTTGGTGTGCTTGACGTACTCCCCCATCAGACTGTGCAATGGCTTGTCCCTGGTGACCTCGATGCCGCGCTTCTCACAAAGCGTACGCAAGAACTTCATGAGAAAGACGTGGACCCGATCGAGCGCCGTGGCCGGTTCGTTGGCGTCGATCGCTGCTTTAATGTGTTTTGACGCAGCTTGAAAGTCCAGGGCGTTAACGCTCGCGGTGAATGCGTCGACTTCGGGGATGGGGCTGCTGGATTTCAGCCGCGTGATGATCTGCTGTACGGAGGCACGTTGCGCCTTATCCCCTTTCAAGCATTGAAACTCGTCGCCCCACTCGATGAGTGCGTCGAGAGCTTTGGCGACCATAGCATCTGATTCCAGAACCCAGAAAGCCCTCATCCGATTAGCTTTAGACGAACTTTTGAACTGATATTTTTCGTCACCGATGTTGACGCCGATTTGCTCCCTGAAAAAATCTTCCATCCCTGGAGACGAGAAGTTGAGTACGTAGCCTCCTTCCATATCAAGGAATGGTTCAAGGAGGCGCCGATCCCGCGAAGTCAGAGAGGACATGTCGATCCGTTGGACGTCAGCTATACAGTCGGAGATCCACGCCGGGCGGACACAGGCGTAGCAACGAGGGAGTGCCCGGTTTGATTAGATCAGTCCCGCGCGGCGGGTGCTTGAGCATACGCGTCAAAGCTTGCTTGCCGCCGCGTCTCCCTCATCCTTTTGGCGCTTTAACTTCTCTTTAAGTTGCCGGACGTTCACGATTGTCGCATCGCTCCAACGAACGTCCGCGCCGACCTCATCAAGTCGTACGTTCACGTCTGGTCGATTCCAAATGGACGTGTGGGAATCAAACGTCCGGCCGGACCCGGTTCGGGCAGTTTCTTGGTACGACTTGTCCGGCTTGCCATATCGACGGGTAAAGATCGCCACCGCCTGGCCGAACTTATCCTTGCTGAAAATCATTTTGAAGTCCAGTGGTACAGCATCGTACGTTTCGACCATCAACGTATTCCGAATGCCTAGATCTGGCGAGTTATACACACTGTATTGGCTGTCTCTTTCTTGGATGAAGCATAGGCCGAAACTCTTGATCCGCGACTGATCAACCATATTAAAATCTTTTTGCTTTGGACATTCGTGGATATCACCGGGGAATGGCCGGTCCAATGGGATGCCAAGAAACGTGGTTTGAGCCAACGCGGAAACACTCGTCAATGCAAAGAACAATGCGATGATTTTCTTCATGGAACCATTGGATTGGATATTTAACGTACAGCGTCAGGCGGACATTGGATTGGTAGAGATTCGTGCATGGTGCGAACCGAAGACACCGGTCACGACGATCCGCACCGACCACTTGTTTTTCTGGTGTCGTTCACAATAGTACAACAACGTATGCCACCAACGGTATTCGGCACGGGACTGGGATTGTCCCCGCCGTATTGCGATTTGCTCAGAGTTTGTGGTCCCTTACACGCGTCAATATCCTGGTCGGTTTCAAACCCAATCGGTTAGGGTGCGGGGCGAGAGCCCCGCGTTCCTTTCTCAATACTTACGGATCAAGATAAATAAAGCTCCGTCATCCAGAATCGATTTACTCTGGTCCTGGTCGTACAGCGCTTCGAATCCGCCGCCCATCTCCGCCGTCTCCCCCATTTCGAACATTCGATCCGGTTCTTGACCGAATCACGCCATTGCCTGGTCCAGCCCTTCGCTTACCGCCGCGCTCGGGGTTATGTACACCGGCCCCGTCAGTCCATGACGTTCCAGCGTTGCCTCATCAAGGCGTTGGACGTGCACGCCGTTGACCATCTGCAGTTGGGGGAGCCCGTCTTTGAGGACGTTGCCGTTGCTGTTCGAGCGGTTCTGGATCGCTGCGCTCATGGTGTTGCTCCTGTTCGTTGAAGGTCTGCTGTCGGTGTTCGCCCGGCGCATATTCAAGACGATCAGGAACCAAGGGCCAGGGTCACGACCAAGCCGCAGCCCGAAGGGACCGGGTGCCGGCGTGAGCGCAGCGAACCCTTGCCCTTGGGTACGAACGGCTTATGCGTCGGAAAGAGGCGAGACCGGCGGCTTTCAACGAATGCGGTGCAGAGCGTTGCGTGCCGTGGGAGAACTGCGAGGGGGGTGAATGCATGGATGTCGGAGAGTTCGTATGCGAGCCAGCAGAAGAGGTGGACGCCGTGCCGCGTTCATAGCTAACGACGGTTTACTCATTTAAGCAATGGACGTTGCTTCAGCATCTTTGGGGCCCCTTTGTGACCGACACCATGGGTGGTTTGAACGGTCCGAACGGCGTCGCCAGTTGCGCGGGCGGCAACGACGACGAATGGAGCAAGGCTGATCACATCGTGGTCGAAACCTGGAACGCGGTATCACACCTGGCACTTGGCGTTCCCCTGGGGGCAGCGCAAGGTACGCGGGATGCCTACCTGATCAGCCATGTCCGACGTTCAGAAGTTGAAACCAGGTTTCAGCGGGCCGATGAACGGGCGATTGCGTTCCTCGTCGAGCTGCATCGCACGGAAGCCCTCGTCGACCGCGAACTCGAAGACCGCCGCCAGACCGTGCCAACCTTTGCCGCAGCCGTTGTCGAAGAACGTGGGCGTGTCGAGGATGGTACACCCCACCCACGCGCTGGCAAGCCAGAACCGGTAGCCAGGCGAGGCCCAATACTTCGGTGCGAGGTCCATCAGCGCATCGGCATTGCCGATGTTCGACAGCAGGACGGACCAACCTCGCTGCTCCATAGCCCAGCGGTACTTCTCCGCCGTCGAAATGACCGCGGACGGCAAGGCATCGAGGGGACGGCACACCCGTAGCAACGTGTCGAGGTCGAGCTGGGTCTTACCTGCCTCAACCTTCTCCCAGAAGGACGACGGCTTGTTGCAATGGTCGGATAGCACCGCCTGGTGGATGCGCTGGGCCACGCGCAGCTCGCGCAGCACCACGGCGATGATGCTCTGGAACGATGTGATTTTGGTCTCGTCGATGATCATGGTCCGGCGTGGCGGTGGAACGGATCCGCACGATTCTACAAGCAAAGAGTGAACACCCCCAGCCCAACCACGCCTCGGTACGAAAAACGGCCGCCGAAGCGACCGTTGGCCCGACAGCCTAGTGGTTAGGCTTACTCGTCGTCGACCGGCGCCTGGTCCGTGCTAGGCAAATAGATTACGGACCAGGCGCACCCAGCCCTTATCAAGGAACGCGTCCAGCCACGGCCGGTCTGGGTTGCGGGGCACGCCCTGGCCCGTGGACTGCTGCTACCAGAAGAAGTTGAGCTTCACCAAATCGTCGTAGGTCTTCATGACCTTGCGGCGAGCCCGCTTGTCGATCGCCACGATGTCGTCGTTGGCCTCGACCTCAAGCGTCAGGGGAACGTTCTTGTAGAACGCGCTGATGGTTTGTGTCCACCCTGGGCGGCCACACGTTGCGCGGCGGTTTGTTCATGAACTTTCTTAGAAAGCTGGTTCCAGTAGTTCAGCGTGTGGGGCAGGTTGGCCACCGAGGTGGTCCAGTAGTAAATCGTCGTTCCGACGACCGCCAGGAGCGTGATGGGGGTCTTCAGATCCCCTCCCACCACTTCCGTCAGGAGCGTCAGGTACTCGATGTACATCTTCGCGTCCGCGCCGGCCTGCTCATGTTCCTCGCCCCACATGAGCGACGCCAGGTCGCGCCGTTTGGGCGAATAGATCGAATCCGTGATGCCTTCCATCTTTGCGCGGAGGGATGGGCTCATGCCCACAATGATCCTCAGGGCTTTAATATACAGTTGGCGCATCTCGGGCTGCGTCACCAACTCGTTCGGCTTCAGTGCCAGCCACCCGCGGTTTCTAACGTGGATCCAGTCGAGATACTTATGCGCTTCGATGGCCAGGTTGCCCATGCGCGGCGCGTTCAAGATCGCTGGCGTTGATGATCCTACGACGTTCTGCTCAAGGGTCGGGCGGTTCGCCTCGCCCCTTACGATCCGTGTTCCGAAGACCCCAAAATGGCACGGCGTGGACAGCTCGATAAGCCGGGCCCGAGCCGGCTCCTCCGCCGCAACCAGGTAGTTGCTCACCTTATTGAACATGGTCTTGGTATGTTCAGCCTTGTGTTCCGACCGTGCACTCTTGAACTCCAGCACGAAGTACCGACCTTCGCGCTTGGTCAGGACATCCCCAAAGAGGGATTCCGCATTGCCGTCAAGCTTGTGCAAATCGTCTGGGCCCAATAAATCCAACTCGGCAACTTTTTTCTCGTCCCCATGCTTCCTGGCCTCTTTGAGGTCGGAGAGCCACTGCCGCCATTGGAGGTCCCGAAATGCGATGATGAGCGTGTCCTCCCAAACGTCGCCCAACTTCCCCTCAACGGTGGCGCCCGCATCGTCTTCGTTGTCGTTGGTCATGTCTGATCCAAGATGGTTGTTGTGGTGGTAGTGTGCCAGCGGTCCGTGCCCACGGGCAAGCTAGTCACGCGATCGTCGATCATGGGCTGGCCGTGGCCACAACCAGCCGGCGGCTCGCCCCCCCTCCGCGCCCTGAACCTGCGGCGGCGGGTCCGCTGGATACCGCTGGCGCCGAGGCGTGCCCTGGCACAGTCCGACGATGGACAACGAGACCGCACCCACGGTGCCCGCCCGTGAGGGCTGCGTGGCCTCCTCCCACCGCGAGCGGTCCCCATACCCCGTTCTAAAACGGGCCGTAGGCATTGGCCGGCGCGGTAGCGCCCCAAATGGCAAAGGCGCTCGCGCCGTTGATCGTGGTCATTGCCGCGACACGATTACCGTTACAATGCTTACAACAATAAGAATGTACGGGGGAAACAAATGAGGGCTTTGTTTGTGGCTGGGGTGGCCGTATGTGTGATCGTTGCAGGATGCGACGACAGCAGCAAAGACACACCAAAATCCGCCACGGCGTCGACCGTCGCGGCCAATCCTAGCGCCCCGACCGTGAAAGCCCTGCCCTTCACCATCGAAAGCGCGTCGTTCAGCGATTTGTACAAGGGCAAGTTGAAGGTTGCTGACGTCGAAGCCGGTGTGACCGGCGGTACCCAGGCCGAATGGGCGGCAACGTCCATAGCGATCGCAAAAAAATTGGCGTCGTACGGAGCAGACTCGGTTGAAGTGAAGATCATGCGACAGGAGATCCACCAGCCGCACGGTGACATCTACCGCGTTGCCGCTCACACGTATTACAGTCCGAACCCTGACCACACGGTATGGGATGACCACAAGACGTGGACGGTCACGTCGGCGGACGCGTCACGGCTGATCACCCAGCGCGACGTGGACTTCAACGAGGACTACCAGGTGGCGTACCGGAAGTTCCTCGATCAGGGGCATGACGATGCCTACGCGGATGCCCATGCCGGCGCGATCGTCGAGAAAAAGTACCATCCCAAGAAGGGCTGGGCACTGCCGGTGGGGAACGATTTAAAGGAGCTGCCCCGGGACTCCATGAACGTGGATGCCAGCCCCGCCGCCGATGGCCTGGCTATCCTGGACAAGTGTCTGGGCGGCAAAATGGTGTACATGGTCAGCAAGTGCGAGCAGTCGTAACCCTTTCACTTACGAGACGTTCATGAAACGTATTGCCTTGTTGTTGGCCTTTTCCGTAACGACCCTGTTCGGGTTGGCAGCTCAAGCTGCGACAGCGGACGCCTGCGGCCCGGGAAGCACCCCCTCGGGAAAGAGTTATAGCATCAATGGGCAAGATGTGCCGTTGCTCGCATCTCCCAAGGCGGGGGCAGCGAAGCTCATCAACGAAAAGGCCACGGCCCTCAGCCATACAACGCAGTACATGGACGTCGATGGCACCACAACTGTGACCGAGCAATGCACCATGGGCATCTGGTCGCGCGTGCAGGTGACCGATCCGGAATGGCTGAGCGACACGTACATCGGATGGATCCCCACTCAGGCACTCCGAAAACCACAGGTAGACGCCAAGGGAGTCAAGATCTACACGGAAGCAGACTTCCTGTTTGACGACGTGACACGCCCCTACAAGAAAGACATCATCGACGGGGTGAACCGGATTCACCGCGAGAACGCCCGGTGCGGCGACATCGACCCGACGTCTGCCTACATCACATCGGAAAGCACCAAGGCAAGGCCAGCGTTTTATGTTACGTGCGGGAAAGGTGCGAAGGCGTTCAATGTGAACTTCACGGTCGCGGATGTGCGGTCATCCAAGCAGTTCGAGGCCCCGACGAACATCGACCACGGTCGTGCCATTGGGATGTGCGAGGACTACGCCAAGGCGCATGCGGCGCACCCGAGCACCGTCGATTTTGCACGCCTGCTCGCAGCCGTGTCCGATGGTGCGAATGGAAACACCCGGGTGCGCTCGACGTTCACCGCGCGGAACTCGTACAACACCAAACTCAAATACGACATCACCTGCTTGTTCAACTCGGCGGGCTCGATCGAAGCAAACATCAACGAAGCGCGGTGAAGCCTATTGCCGGCTTCGCAGTGCTCAACCAATAAACGAGAAAATGACATGGTGGACCCGGTCTCCCTCACGGTATCCGTTCTCGCACTTGCCGTGTCGGCCACCACCGCCTGGCTAACCCTTTTTCGACGTGGCACGGTTAGGATGACGCCACCGACCGTCATCTACTTTGGCCCGGACGCACCTCGTCCCGGAAGAGCAACGCAACTTCCGAAGGT
This sequence comes from Robbsia betulipollinis, assembly GCF_026624755.1. Lineage (NCBI taxonomy): Bacteria > Pseudomonadati > Pseudomonadota > Betaproteobacteria > Burkholderiales > Burkholderiaceae > Robbsia > Robbsia betulipollinis. The sequence goes on along the minus strand of NZ_JAPMXC010000016.1, from coordinate 2,480 downwards.
CTATCTCCGGACCCTGTTGTTCGCCACCTCGAAACGCGGCAGAATCGTCGAAAGCATGCATGTCGAACTCCATTGCAATGAGACCCATCAAAGCTTCAACATCTGGGTACATGGTGACCAGAAACTGGTTCGTGGCAGTGGGCTCTACGTTGGCGAAACCGGCATCGGGGCAGAACACCATTTTCTGACGCCTGACGACGACAACAACTTCCAATACGTGGCGGGGAAATACCGACTTGAGGTGTTCGCCCACCTGCTTGGTGACGAACAATCCAAGCTCCTCTTTTCGCAGGACCTGGAAATCACAACAGAAATCGCGGACGCCCTCAAAAAGAAACAGGCCGGCGTGTATTTCGATCGGGGTGCGAGATCGAAGGCTTACATTCCTCACTTGGATTCTCGCGAAGCCCTCGACGCAGTGGCCATTCGCGCGCTCGCAACCCATTTATCTGGCGGCCAGGGATCCCAACCGGAAAAGTCGGTGTAGGAACAAAACGTCGGCAAGGGAAAGGCGTCAAAAAAGGAGATTTCTATGGAAGTCGGAGTCTTTCTGAAAGAGCGAGTGCACTTTATCCGACAGTTTTACGCGATGTCGGCCGGACCATTCATCGAACGGAAACGGCTGATCGATGCGCAGGAAGAACCATTTGTACCACCGTACAGCGAAGACGGCGAGCCGCCCTTCAACTACGAATGGTTAGAGGCGGACACATCCCTGCACGTCCTGGGCTATTCGTGCGTCACGATGTTGTCCGGCACGCTGAAGGCGTTCTTCAAAACGTGGGAAGAGTTGCTATGCATTACCCGATTAAAAAACGACCCTGTCGATGAAATCTTCAAAAAAAATGGATTCATCGAGGGGTATCGGGTGCTGTTCGAGGACCGCCTGGGCATAAGCTTCGCCGCTTCCGGCGTCGAGTTTGAACTTCTAAAAAATATCGTCATCACCCGGAATAACGTACAGCACGCCGAGGAACTGACGAAAATAAGATCGTCCTTCTTGGAAAAAGACGTTGAGAACGGCAAGCGTCCGTACTTCAGCGACGATCAGAAGGCGTTGAGCCTGGTGAGGGTAAAAAATGGCACAGACGTCAAATGGGTGACGGTGCCCCAAATCGCTGTATCAAGCGATCGAGGGGCCTGTCAGGATTTTTGTGTGCGAGGCGAGTGAAGCTGCCCGTGGTGTTCCGGGCAGCGCATGAATCGTAAATCAGAAATAGGGTCTGGTGAAGCGCTCCTCGTACAGAATCGCGAACTGATTCATGGCGCTTTTCCAGTCGTGCGCGGCACGGCTCCAGTCGGCGGTGATATTGCGCAGGACCAGCCATAGCAGCTTGGTCGCTGCGTCGTCACTTGGGAAGTGACCGCGCGTCTTGATGATCTTGCGCAGACTGGCGTTCACACTCTCGATGGCGTTGGTGGTGTAAATCACCGTGCGTACGGCCGGCGGGAACGTAAAGAAGGGAATCACGCGTTCCCAGGCCCGTCGCCAGGACGCAGCCACCGTCGGGTAACGGCGACCCCATTCGCCACAGTCGAAGGCATCCAGCTCGGCTTGCGCCATCTCGGCACTGGGCGCCGTGTACACCGGCTTGAGCGCGGCGGCGAGCGCCTTGCGGTCCTTCCAGTTCGCGTAATCCAGGCTGCTGCGGATCAAATGTACGATGCAGGTCTGTAGCGTCGTCTGCGGGAACACCGCGCCCAGCGCCTGTTCCATGCCTTGCAGGCCGTCCGTGACAGCGATGAGCACGTCCTGCACGCCACGTGTCTTCAGGTCGTTGAAGACCTTCATCCAGAACTTGGCGCCCTCGGTGTTCTCGATCCACAAGCCCAGGATATCGCGCGTGCCGTCAGGCAGAATCGCCAGCGCGAGGTACACCGCCTTGTTGCGTACCAGGCCGTCGGAGCGGATCTTGACCCGCAGTGCATCGAAGAAGACCACGGGATACATGGGTTCGAGCGGCCGGGATTGCCAGGCGAGCACCTCGTCCATCACGGCATCGGTGACCGAGCTGACGAACTCCGGCGAGACCTCGGTGCCGTACTGTTCCAGCAGGAATGCCTGGATATCGCGTACCGTCATGCCGCGCGCGTACATCGCAATGATCTTGTCGTCGAAGCCCGTGAAGCGCCGCTCGTGCTTCGGGATCAGGATCGGCTCGAAACTGGCGTCGCGGTCTCGCGGAATCTGCAACGCCAACGGGCCATCGTCCGTGAGCACGGTCTTGGCGCTGCGGCCGTTGCGCTGGTTCGTGGTCTCGGGCGGGCGTTCCGTGCCGGTGGCGTAACCGAGGTGGTGGCCCATCTCAGCGCCCAGGGCCCGCTCGATCAGCGCCTTCTTGAACGCCATCGCGGCATCCTGGACGGCTTCGGCCGTCATCGGGCCTTTTACAAACTGGTCGATCAGCTCCTGGGGAATCGCGGGCAATTTCCGCGGCGGTGTCTTCGGTTTGCGTGCCATGGCTGTACATCGTCCTTTT
>NZ_JAPMXC010000015.1 GCF_026624755.1 Robbsia betulipollinis | reverse complement strand
GCTGGGCGCACCGCGAGCTCGCCGGGCAATACGGCATGGTCGTGTCGATGAGCCGGCGGGCGAACGCCTGGGACAACGCTCCGATGGAGAGCTTCTTCAAGACGTTGAAAGTGGAGCAGACTTCACGATGCCGATACGAAACTCGGGCACAGGCGAGACTGGATGTGGTCGATTGGATTGAAGGGTTTTACAATCGCGAACGCATCCACTCGTCAATCGGATACCGCACGCCTTGTGATTACGAAGCTATGCAAAAAGTAGCGTGAGTTGCTGTACGTGGAACCGAGGCATGGTCAGACTGGGTAAACACCACAGGCATGTCTGTTCACGTCGGCGCCCTCATTGATGCAGCGACGAAGGCCTGAGTAGTCGCCGTTGAACGTATCCCTGTTGATAAACCGTTCAAGATCGTTTTGTGCCGTTGCGTTCATGGTGTCCCCCCTTAGATTTAGGTCTTGACGTAGCTTCTCAAACGCAGCGTAAAAATCAATAGACCAGACGCAAAATATCTATGTTTACCTTACAGCCTTGCCCTGGATTTCTCTTCCGCCTCGTTGTCGAACACCACCCCTTGCGCAACAACGGCAAGTCGAATGGATTCTGCGTTATAAAAAATTTTATCGATCTCGGCAAAGTTTTGCACGTTGTTGCGGGCTAGGTCGCGTGGCGTGAGTCCGTCACGGTTCAACGCTTTCACGTCGCATCCGGCCTCGACCAGCGCCGTAATCGCGTTCACGTGCAACGGGGTCAGGCCATGGACGTTGCAAGCCAGGATGTCTGCGTCGTGGTCGACCAACAGGGACAGAGTCTCCTCTGGGTAGCGATCATCAGTCGCTACGATATGAAGAGGCGTGTCGCTGCTGTCGTCCTCCGTGTTCAGATTGGCATACAAATCGGGGGCGTATCCGACCACATCAGGGTCCGATACGACTTGCGGCACGTGAAGCAGGGTTTTGCCGTCGTGTTGTTTAACGCGCTGGATTGGGATCCCCAGATGCAGTCCACCCCGCAGCAAGTCCAGCAAATCGATCTCCCCGGCGTCGACCAGCTCCATCATGCCGTCGAAACTTTCAATGTGTATGGCGGTTCTCCTTAAGCACACTTGTGCTTGACGACGCTGCACGTCGTGCGCAACGGCAACCGCGGCTTGTACCGGGTGGTTGCGCTGGCAGAACGAAGGACTTCAGCAACCTCGTGCAACCCATCCGCTTCGGCGACATCGAGGGCGGTCAAGCCGTACTTGTTTTTAATGTTCGGCATCGCCCCTGCCTCAAGCAATGCCTCGGCGATTTCAACGGTTCGAGCACGGAACAGCGGGGTGTTGCCCATGCCGTCCCGACCGTTTACATCCGCACCGTGCTTGATGAGCAAGCGGACCACGGTCGGATTCGTGCGGGGCCCCTTGCGCACAGCGACGTGCAAGGCCCTGTCGCCTTGGAAGGTCCCAGCTTCGGGGCTCGAGCCCGCCCCGAGCAAGGCCAGGACGGCGTCGGAATTGTCGTAGAAATCACCCCACGCGGCGATCGCAACGTGCAGCGGCGTCAAACCGTCGGCATTCCACAAGTCGACTTGGTGACCGTTTTCGAGCAAGGCCCGTACGCTTTTCGCGTTGCGGTGAATGGCCAAGACGCCATGCCTGTGGGAGAAAGCGGTCTCCTTCATAGCCTCAGACGGCCAAGCGGCGGCGATGTGCAGGAGCGTGTTCATGCTTGCACCGCCTTGATTTCAAAAGCCGTTTCTTCAGCGTTGAGGGGGACGGCACAGGCATTGGTCGTCAGGGCGTCCCAGGGGTTCGAATCGCTGTCAATCGTCGACATCCAATGATCGAACGAAACGAACGCCTCGGGCACGAAGCCTTTCGTAGGGGACTTACCGGGGGGAATGAGGCAGGAAATGTCGACCAGCGAGCCGGTGGTCGACGATTCGACGAGGGTGGTGGTTTTGTTGCGCACTGAGACTCTCCTGTTTGTGTGACACGGGGCGTGTCGCGACAGGAGTGAGAATAGATCTCAGGGGTCTCTTGCCCCACGTAACGCAGGGCTAGAAAAGCGATGCAAAATCATTCCCACCCAAATGTTCAAAGGGGTGAAACCTAGGTGGCCTGGGGCTCTCGGGGCGCACGCATCATTTTCACGACGTCCTTTGGCAAACTTTCTTTTCCCGTTTTTTCAACGTAAATGTTCAATATCTGCTGACACCAGCCCGTCACAACATCGGTGAGGTCGTGTTCGAAAGCATAGGTCCATAGCGCTGGCACTGTCGATTCAACGAAACGTCGAATCAGCGCGTCATACGCATAGAATGCGTTCCACTGGTATAGCTCGCCTCGTACGTTGGTCGACATGACCGTCAACGCAGCAATGACCGTTAGGTCGGACCCTGTGAACTGCGCCTCACGCATCGGCGGACTATGTGGCGGTCGATACTCGTCAATCCTGAGCGCCGTCTCGCCTATAACACCCCGCATTTCTTGCGCTTGTGCCAACTTTTTCCGGCCATCATCAAGGATTGATACAGAAGCCCGCCGGAAAATCGGGTCGAGATGTTCAGGATTTGCGCACAGATTAGCAAGTTGCGACCACCCATCGCTGGTCCATTTTGCCAATGACTCAGCCAACTCATCGATATGCGCAGAGGGAACGTCGGGCACGGTTACAGCGGCCCATTCATGTACACCCTCGCGCTTTTTATGCCCATCGATCGACAACTTTATTGATCGAGTCACCGGCAGCATGTTGACGGGATCGATCGGCTCTTCGCCTTTGGCCATGAGCGCAGCATACACCCACCGATGATCGTGGATGGCCGTTTCGATCATCGGTCGCCACAACTCATCGGCGGTTGTATTCAGGGCGAGCAATGACCACAGAGGGAACGCATCAGGTCCGACATCCCAAAGACGCCGTGCTCCAGGAATAAATCGATTTATCCTGTCAATGATCTCGTCCGATACCTGGCCAACCTTACCGTCCTCGTATTTCCGCCATAGACGACTTTCCTCGTCGCCCAAGAACCGGTCCATCGCTGCGGCTTTTACAAGTATTCGCCCCCCCTCTCGCGGCTCTCGCCCGGGCGTAACTCCCTTGAACAAAGCGTTGCGAAGGGCCAAGGGTTCTTTGCGGTCTTCATCTGGCAGGTATGACGCATACGCTTCGCCATTGATCAAGTGCTCGGCCGCTTTACGCATCGAGCGAGACCAAATCTTAGTGCGTGTCTGCTGCCACCCCAGGGGTTTCTCAACGGGCTTTTTCTTCGCGGCCATCTTCCTTGCTTTGGGTGCCTTGACTTTGGCCTCTAGGGCCGCTCTTGCTTGAAACTCCTGGAACGCGATCACGGCCACGTCCGACGGGTCATCTGGATTGCTGACAACGATCAAATTGCCAGGCAGCATTGGTGGCTCAAGACTTTTGAGAGCCATTTCGAACGAGCCAAACGACTTCAATAGGAACGACGGCATCTCCGTATAAGCATTCCGATGGAGGTACCCTTCGACCAACTGTCGACGCCAGACGTTGACCGCCTCGGTCATGCCATGCTTTTCGCCAAGGAAGTACAGTTTTGGCCAAACCATGTCGGCGAAACGTTGCATCAGCGTGTCGTCCGCGTGATCTTCGTTCCAGCGGTAATGCTCCCCCCGGTCAGAACCGTTGCCGATCGACGTTAGCGCCGCCAAGATCATAAGGTCATAAGCGTCAAGCGGGGAATCGATGCACGGATGGAACGGTTCATCGAACACCTCGTTCGCTTTTTTTAGCGCCTCTTTCACTGCACTTATATGGTCTCGACTGTAAGAATCGTAGGCCTGCTTTGCCTTACCCCAAATCTCGTCCGGCTCATAAGGATTTGCCGCAGTCGCCAGCACGTCCGAAGGGGTGACTCGGCCCTCCTTTTGGTCAAGCTCTACCTGAGCTTTTGCAGCAGTCCATTTGGACAACAGACTTACAGTTTCGTCAGACAACCACCGCTGACTTGCACCTAACGACTCCACGGCAAGGTCCAACCACGCATCGGCACTAAGCCGAGCAAGTGATATCGCGATCTTTAGCGGGTCGCTGTAGATGGGAAAAACGAGTTCCCGCTTTCCACTCGGCAAACGCTTGTAACTGATGTCATCCCCGTGGCGAAGACGTAGCCCCTTTGTATTATGGCAATCCTCAGCTTTGGCGATGTAGCTCGATACCACTCTGCTCCACCCAGGGTCCATGATCGCTCGCTGGACAACTGGTAACCACAGGTTTTTCGCAGAGGCGTCCCACCCTAGTATTGCCCAGAGCGGGAAACCTGGCCCAACAGACCATAGCTGTCGCGCGCCTGGCAGGTAAGCATCAACGGCATCGACACGTTTATCACCGATGGTGACGGCATTACCACTCTCGTACTTGATCCAGCCCGCGGCCGGGTTGTCCTCGGAGTCGATCAGCCGGTTCATCGCCGCTTCCGTCACAACCAAGGGCTCCCTAGACTTGCCACCGCTGCTGTCTCGAAAGAAAAATGTGTTCAGCGCCTTGCGCGTCGTTTTCAGTTTGTTGGTGATTCGCTCCGCTGGGTTTGGGAAGGGCTTCTCACCGTTCACAACCGCATTTGCGACCCTTCGCATCGTTGTTGACCACAAAAATACGCGTGCGCGTTTCCAGACGTCGCTACGATTTTTCTCTTTTTCATTCATAGGCTTATCTCTTCCAAACTTTTAACTGGGAATGATTTGGGTCGGTTTTTCAACGGGTGCGTTACAAGGGCTAAGGCATCGAGGATTTATATCGTGGGGGTCCGCTAATGAAAAGCAGACAAACATGCCTTCCACCGCTCGCCAGTTCGACCAGTTCTACACCGCGCCTGATGTAGCCAAACACCTGTACAGCATCGTCAAGCAAGTCATCGGGGCGCGCTCGATGAGCAAGTACCGGTGGCTCGAACCGGCGGCAGGCGCAGGGGCATTCTACAGCCGGATGCCGGAGGGTCGCATCGGTCTCGACATCGCTCCGGTGCCCGGTGTAAAGGGCGTCAAGACCGCAGATTTTCTGACCTGGACGCCCCCGGCCAAGCCGAAGGACAACCGCCCACTCGCGGTTTTGACCAATCCTCCGTTTGGCAAGAACTCGAGCATGGCCGTCGCATTCGTGAATCACGCGGTGGCAATCGGTGCTCATTACGTCGCGGTGGTTGTGCCGCGGACGTTTGAGAAGGTTGGGTTTTGGAAGCGTTTGGACAAGCATTTGCACCTCGTGCACCAAGAAGCGATGGTCCCCGAATCGTTCGTCTTCGAAGGCTCTCCCTACGCCGTGCCTTGCGTGTTCCAAGTCTGGCAGTACCGCGATGAGCAGCGCCCGATCGTGGACCTTCCCACGAAACACGCCGACTTTGAGTTTCTGCATCACCGTAACCGTGACCAGGCTGACTTCGCTTTTCAGCGCATCGGTGCGAAAGCTGGGAAGGTCAAGGTTCTCGGCGGTCAAAGCGCAGCCAGGAATGCGAACAACTGGATCCGTGCAAAGGACCGCTCCGCCTCGGGCATCGCTGTTGTCCGTGCCCGTTTTGAGGCGGCCGATTGGGATGCGGTGAAACATTGCACGGCTGGCAACCCGTCAATCGCCAAGACGGAAATCGTGGCGCTGTATTCCGCAGCATCGGTGACAATCATGCGGGCTACCCTGCCCGTCGCACCCACGGTGTCGGTGTACGACAAGATCAAGGCGCTCGAAGGGGCGGGGATGCCTTACGAGGACCGCAAGAAGACCGGTGTGGTGTACACGCCGGTAGAGGTCGCCCGTTCGATGATTCGGCTCGCCCGGATCCAACCTACCGACAAAGTCTGGGAACCCGCCTGCGGGCGCGGTGTCTTCCTGTTCGCCCTCGTAGAGCACCTGGTCGGGGAGCGTGGCTTGACGTATGAGCAAGCCGCACGCTGGTCGGAAGGTCATGTCTTTTCTCAAGACATCGATCCGGTAGCGATCAGCGATTTGCGCAAGCTTTGGCATGACTATTTTGCCGGGCGTGGAGTCAAGTCGAATTTGGGTAAGAACCTGCGTGTTGCCGACTCCCTCTTTTCCTCCTGCAAGATGCGGTTTGACCTGGCGATCGGGAACCCACCGTATCTGGGTGGTGCGTCGATGGACAAGGAATTGCGCGGCCAGCTGAAAGAGCGCTTTGAGTCGCTTTACAAAGGCAACGGCGACATGTATTTCGCGTTTGTCGAACGTGCTTTGGAACAGGCGGACCGCACGTGTCTGCTGGTGCCGCCTTCTTGGATGACGGCGGTGGGAGCGAAGCGCCTCAGGGCTTTGCTGAAGCCCAAACTGCGGGCAGTCGTGGATTTCGGTACGCGTCAACTGTTCGGCAAGGAGGTCTTCACCATGGCCTCCATCATGGTGACCGGGTCCGACACCCATGCACCCTTGCTGCACCGCGTGGGCCTGCCTGAGGAAGGCAACACGCCGTGGTCTGTGTGGTTCCGTGACGACAAAGTTCTTACCGACAAGCTGACGTTTCAACGTGACCGCATCGAACGCTTGATGCACGATGAGGTCCTCTCGGACCTGATGACCGCTAACATTGGTGTTTTGACGGGCAACAACTGGTGCTACCGCGTTAGCGGTCCGGTGGTTGATGGGCGTGTTGCATTTCAAGCTTCACCAATCAAGGCCAAGAAAAAAGCAAAAGTTACGGACCAAAAGTTCTTGGACACCGTATTTTCGGCACCGGCTGAGATGGCACCACGGTACTTGAAAATGACCCGCGTGAAGACGCGCGATCAGGCGTTGACCGAGCAGCATCGTTTGCTCTGCCCCTACGACGATCAATGGCAGGTTGTGCAAGAGCAAAGCATGGACACCGGCATGGCCAAGTGGTTCGAGGCTGTGCGTCCTGACCTGGAGGCGCGCAAGTTGTCGAGCAAGGCTGCGTTCTATAAGTACAAGTCACGGCAGGCGTTGGTTGATTTGCCGCTTGACGAGCAAGTCATCCTTGTTCCCTACATTTTGCCTCAAGGTCAAGCATTTGCGCCCGTCGTCGTCACTGCGCGCGAGGTCGGCGGCCGGTTTGTGGTCGGGTCTGGTTACATGCTTCGACTCAAAGACGCGCGCGACCTTGACCGCGTTCTGGAGATCCTTAGATCTCCCCGCATGGCCAAATGGTTAGCCCAAGAAGGAGCGCTCAAAAAGGGCGATTACCGGTCGTTCAGCGCACGCGTTTTGCGCGAAATGCCTACGGGAGTCAAGCCTATCGAGGTGGTGGAGCCGTTGCCCGCTGTGCTCATCCCTGCCCTTTCGTCCCGCCTCTCCGTGATCGAAAAGTTGGTCGGTGTTGACCGCGTAGTCATGGCGAGCCCTGCCTTTCGAGATGCCCGCAATGTGTTCACGGAGGCTGCCGCCAAGGCCGACACCCAGGCCATCGCCCTGGTCGTTCCTCCATCCTGGGACCGTGCCTCGATGCATAATCGGCTCGATCGTGGATTCGGTCTGGTCCATTCAGAAGCCTTGGACGACGTGCTGCGTGAGGGTAAAAAAGTCCGCGCTCTGCTCCAGGTCTGGAAGCGTCGCGCACCAGATCGTAAGCGAGTGTTCCCGCCCAAGACCAACGATTTTGCTTTTGTGGGCGCTCCGACGGCCGACTTTGCCTTGCGCCGGGTCGGCAAAGCTGCGGGCAAGGTCCTGGACGTCGCGTCCACGATGTCGCCCCTGTCCCACATGTTCATCCGCGCCACGGATCGGAACGGTGTGCAAGCCATGCGCGATACGTTCCGGGCGATCGACTGGGCGCCGGTAAAGGCCAAATGCGGTGTGATTCCGTCCATCAACCGGGGGGATGTCGTGGGCGCGTATAAGGCCGTCAAAGACTCGCGTGAGGTGGCGGTCTTCAATGAAATCAAGGCAATGGAGCGGTCGAGGGTGCCGGCCGATCAACGTTCCGCGCATGGTGTGTTCTACACGCCTCCTCCGGTGGCCGCATCCATGATCCGCATGGCGCGTATTCAGGAAGTGGACTTCGTCCTCGAGCCATCGTGCGGACGTGGAGTATTCTTTTTTGCAACCGCGCTGCACTTCATCAACGAACGCGGCTGGACGTATGAAAAAACGGCTCGATGGGCAGAAATGCATCTGTTTGGCGCAGATCTGTGCCAAGAGGCGTTGGACGACTTGGCAACCTTGTGGACGGCGTTTTTCGCAAAGCAAGGGGTTGGTTCGTGCATCAAACACAACCTTCTGTGCGGCGATTCGATCTTCGCTGGCTGGAGCCATCGGACCTTTGATGTGGTCATCGGCAACCCACCCTACGTCGCGTGGCCTAACATCGACGCAGACGACAAAACCCGTCTGCGGACGCTCCCTGTGTGTGCCAAGGGCCAGCCTGACCTTTACTACGCGTTCATGTCCCGTGCTTTGACGATGGCCCCGCGTTCCTGTTTGATCGTGCCGCACGCATGGCTCCGCACTGATTCGGCGAAGGTTCTGCGCGATGAGGTTAAGCCTCGCCTCCGGGCTTTAGTCGATTTCGGCAACCGGATGGTCTTCGGGGACGACGTGAACACCACCGCCTCGATCGTGCTTTGCGGCACCCCGACTCTTGTGCCGATTTTGCATCGTACGAGCTTGCCGGAAGAAGATGGCACTTGGTCCGTGATTTACCGCAACGATCCGAACCTGGCCGACCAATGGGTGTTCGACTCCCCGTTCGTCAAGGTCCCGGGCGCCGAAACGTTGGGCGACCTGGCGCACGTGCACGCGCCGCTTACCACTGGCAACGACCACGCTTATAAAGTCGCAATCACTGGTCAGGCTGGTCACGGGCGTGTGGGATTTCAAGGAGAGCGTCGAAAGTTTCGTGGCACCGGGGAGTTTTCTGGGCCCATCTTCAGCGCACCGAAGAGCCTCGTCCCACCGTTTCTGCGCTTGACTCAATACAAGACTATCCAAGACGTATTGGACGAACGGTGCCGCTTGCTCTGCCCATATGACACGAACGGAACGGTGATCCCCGCGGCTGACCTTGATGCGGGCGCCCTCGCCTATCTGGAAACCCGCCGGGCGATGCTCGATGCGCGTCATGGGCGCTCATCACGTCAACCCTTCTACGCTGTCAACTCGACAAGTGGCGTAATGGACTTCGCGCCGGACCAGCCGTTGATTTTGATCCCCGACCGTATTCGTGAAGCGATCAACCCGATCGTCGTCACGGCCAGCGAACTGGGCGGTCGGTTCGCGTTCATCAGTGGCTATGTGATCGAACCTAAAAATCCGTCGGAGGTGGACCGGATCGTCGGCCTGTTGAAGTCACAAGACGTGACTGATTGGATTGGAACATTCGCCAAAGACATCCCTTCCAAGAATCTGGACCTGCCGCCGTGGCACTGGATGACGGCCGAAAAGGTGCGCAACGTGCCGACCGTTTTTTTGCGCAAGGAGGTGATCGCCAATGATGTGCAGACCGAGGAGGTGGGAATTGCGTGAGAATCTTGTCAGGCCTGCCCTGGATCGCGCGTCAGGTCGCGCTTTTCGGGGTGCAAATAACGTAGAGACCATGCTCGATTAAACCAGGGACACGACGGACAGGTCCGGAGACTCCGTGGGGGCGCCATGGCGGTATCCCGTCGGGTAGAATCATTGGTCTAAACGACAAAAAGACGGTGCGGTCAGCATGTTCAACTTGTTCATATCTGCCGGCGGCTGGGATGGGTCTCCCTGGAATACTACGCTAAACCGCTGTGTTCACGAGTACACCGCTCCGGCCATCACTGCTCAATACGGTGCGTTGGACGCCGCCGCCGTCAACGCTCTGCGCCAATACCCATGCATTTTTGCGGAAGAAACCAACACCTACACCGGCAATCGCCCACCACAACTCGGCGTTATCGACGACGTTGAAGTGCGGGGCCACGACGTGCGCGTCACCTACCGCTTGACACCGATCACGCCCTTTCTCTCCCCTGAAGATTTACCCAACATGCTGTTCGATCTCGGGATGGACAACTGGGAGCTATCACGGACCCACTGGGCAGTGAAAAACGTTGACCTCAACAAAGTACTGACCCGCCGTGGTATCACGCTGCCATCGTGGGCACGACCCTATGTCCCGACAGTGGACATCACCACGCATTACTTCGACGTCGCACTGTCGTTTCCGGGTGCGGCTCGCACATTGGTCAAATCCATCGCGGACGAGTTAGAACGAACGATGGGACCGAACACCTATTTTTACGACAACAACTACCAAGCGCAGCTTGCTCGTCCGTCCTTGGACACACTGCTGCAAGGCTTGTATCGGAACCGCGCCAAGTTGATCGTGGTTTTCATCGGTTCCCAGTATCAGGAAAGGGTCTGGTGTGGCGTCGAGTTCCACGCCATCCGGGAGATCCTCTTGCACAAAAATCACCATCAGATCATGTACATCAAAGTCGACGACGGTCAGGTTGATGGGGTATTCGGGACAGACGGTTACATCGACAGCCGGCAGCACGATGCCCGCACCATCGCCCGATTCATCCGCGAGCGCGCGGCGCTCATTGTTCCACCACCACCTGCGTTTATCGCACCACCACCACCGGCGTCTTGAGCCCGGCAGTGAGCCTCTTGTAGATTAACGTCCCCTCATCATTTTAGCGCTCTAAACTTTTCATTTTTTCCACGGGGGCAGTGTGGTCACACAGCGACGGAAAGATTTGCAGAAGTTGGTCATCAATGATTTTCTCCAGCAGACGTTGGGTCTTCGCCTGACCAATCGAACCTGGGCCTGGGATGCTTACGACGACACATCAGGCACCGTCGTAATGAAGTTGTGGGAGGACTACCACTACCGCGACGAGCCCGAGCGTATCGAGGTCTATGCGCCGCCTCCCTACAAGTCCCCGAGTACGGCCGGACGCAACGAGCGACGGATCAACATTGATCGCTTGATCGACGGAGGCGAGACGTTCGCTGTGATCCGTGAAGGCGGCAGTAAAGAAGAAACGCACCGTCGGGCCTACGAGCCCATGCTGTACCGACTAGGCGAAGTGATCAAGGACGAGCAAGGGTACGAGCACGCTCTTATCATCGGAAAACTGACGCCGAGTGAGTTCTTGAGCCGGGGTTCGTCGCTGCAAGGCGACCTTGCAGACATCGAGACGCGCCACGCTAACAAGCCGACGACGCGTAAAGCGCTCGTTGATGCCCGGATCGGGCAAGGTGACTATAAAAAGGCTTTGCTGGCCTTGTGGGGAAATCAGTGCGCGGTGACCGGGTGTCACCTGCTCGAAGTCGTCCGCGCGAGCCATGCGAAACCCTGGCGGTTGAGCGACGATCGGGAGCGTTTGGACGGGAACAATGGCCTGCCACTGATCGCCACGTTAGACATACTTTTCGACCAAGGGCTGATCGGTTTTGCGGACGATGGCAGCATGATGTTGTCCACCGCCTTGCATCAGGATTATCCGGCGCTGCTCGCGCTTCCCGCCAAGCTTCGCAGGAAACCAACGGAGGCTCAGGCTCGATATTTAGCTGCCCACCGTGAGCACATTTTTCAAGGCGATACGGTGTCGTAATGCCGGCCTAGAGCAACTCTTTTCCCGTTGACCTCGCGTCGTGCCGGCTGATAGCCTCAACTCATTCCAAAATCGTACGGGGAAAAGGCATGGACGAGCGACAGAAGACGCCGATTTGGGAAATGCTGAAATCGGTCATGGAAAAGGCCGACGGCGAAATGACCTACCCGGCCATCAAGCAGGCACTTCGGGAGCAATACCCGGATGCCACGCCGAATTCGGCGACGGTCAACTGCCAGATCATCATCTGCAGCGTCAACGCCCCGTCCCGTGTGCATTACCCAGAAAACCGCAAGCCCCGCACCTGCACGGGTCGGTATGACTTTCTGTACACCACCGGCCGAGGCAAGGTCGTCTGGTATAACCCGGTCATTCACGGGGATTGGGAAATCGCAGAGGGACCCACCGGCCTGGTCGTTCGATCGTCCGACGATACGGGCGACGGTATTCCGGTGCCGTCTCTCCCCGAGCAGGTCTCCTCGAACGATGTGTACGGAGCGTTTGCCCTCGAAGCGCACTTGCGTGATTACCTTGCCAAGAATCTGCCCACGTTGCCGGGACACACCACCCCGCTGCGACTGCACGTGGACGACGGCGGGTCGGGCCGTGAAGGAGTCGAATATCAGACGGACGTAGGGCAGATTGATCTACTCGCCACGGGGACGAACGGAGACTTTTATGTGTTGGAGCTGAAGCTTTTGCGTGGCGTCGATAAAGCGCTCGGGCAGATTTTGAGATATATGGGTTGGGTCCAGAAACACTTGGCGAACGGCAAACGAGTGTTCGGGGTCATTGTTGCATCGGAAGTCTTAACGCAACTCAAATACGCCGCGACTCAGGTGCCGAATGTGCTGCTCATGGAGTACCGGTTGTTGGTAGCCTTGCAACCGGTGGCGCTGAAGCCCGCGACGTCCGTCCAATAAAGCGCCAAAGGCGCCCTATTGGATCAAAAATCGTTCGCATTGGTTACCACGTAATCCGTGCTGTCAAAGCGGATTTCAATTAGCTCGCCATTCAACTCGAGATCACGTTGCCAAGCCGAAATATCAATATAAATGCGTGCCTGGGTTGGCAGATCAGGATACAAATCGTCGAACATGTCTTCTGCGTACGATTCCGCCGTCTGAGTGGTCAGTTGCACATCGTCCACCTGGGCCAAGGCAGCGGCGACGGTCATGCCACGGTCTGACACTAAGAAGTACAACACCGCCTGTTGCTCGTCGGTCAGCGTGTCCAGCGTTTCGAAAAACGTGTGAACCGTGGCTTGTGTGACTTGGAGAACATCAAACAACGCGTCCCCCTCCCCGTCGATGAACTGGATTTCGAACTCCTCCACTGGGCATCCGAACCGGTCCACCGCTTCCGAAACTTGATCATCAAAAACAGCACTGTCGGTGAAATAGAATCCTTCTGCGTCGATCGAATAGGGTTGTGCGAATAAAATCGTCGTCATGGTCGTGGCGCCTGGGGTTCGATGTTCGAAAAGTGATGCTCTCGAACTGGAACCTCTTCGCTTCCCCCTTGGGGACGGGAGGGGAGCGAGGGCTTGTGAGAAAAAAGAAAGGCCAGCGATTTGCTGGCCCTGCGGTAATGCCCACGTTCAGTCCCCTTCACAACCACTGAGGGGCTTAACGAGTGCATGTAGGGCCGGTGCCTGGCCTTTGAATCGAGCGTCTTGCCCGTCGGGTCGGGTCGGAAGGACGACGAGCAGTGCGGAGGGCATGACAGGAGGAGAGCAATGACGACTGGCGTGACGTTCGCTTTAAGAGAGCCGGAAAACGGTAGTGGCGGCGGTCGACCTGCATTAGGGACGCTAGTCTGGTGTAAAGATCGCGGTTATGAGCATTGAACAAGGCCGCGTTTGTATAATATCCGATAACATTGCCCAATCAAATATCTCGATTGGCGGTCGCCCTGCCGAAGGGCGACTCAAAATATGCAATGAACCAGGCAATGACGGCCGAATGGCGCCCTACTCGATGGGGTCGAATTTTTTCAAGAGCACCAGCCTGGCGGCTTTGTTTGAATGGCGCTGAGATTGAGCTCACGATCGGGGGTCGGGCCCACCAAATCACTATCACCGACGAATCAACGCTCACGGTCCAGCCAGGCCTGATTTGGTCGTCTGTCTCACTCCCGGCCCAGCTTCCGACCGCGACAATCCTGCGTGGGATACCAAACACCAAAGCTTTGGCTATGAAATCGGCTTTGGACGCGATGGTTGCGGATCAACGTCTTCGCCGAAATATCCAGGCCGTCAAAACGGAATATTCGAAGCTTCATGGTTGGCTTACCATAGTCGGCACGGAACTCAGCTCTGCTGCCGATCAGTGCCGCTGGATTACCCACGAAACGCAACAGCGACTCCATTTGCGCCGTCCAGTCATCGACGTCTTTTCAATAAAAAAACTGCTCAAAGAAGCAGAAGTCCGAACCGGCCTCATCGGCATGGTCGAAAACATCGAAAAAGCCCTCAAACAATGGAACTACGATTGGCCCTCTTTTTGGGATAGCGTCAACGAACGATACGTACAAAAGGAGTTGATCGCGTCCAAAGACCTGTTTGACAAAGTCGAGAGCAAGCCATTGACGGAGGAACAGAGCCGCGCCGTGATTTGCTTCGATAACCGAGTCCAGGTCGTTGCCGCGGCGGGATCGGGCAAAACTTCTACGATGGTAGCCAAGGCGGCTTACGCTATTCAGCGCGGTTTTGTGGCTCCCGAACGTATTGTGCTGATGGCGTTTAATAAGAAAGCCGCAGTAGAGTTGAAGGAACGTGCCGAGCGGTCGTTCAAGCGCCTGGGCATGGATGGCATAAGCGTTGAAGCCTCGACCTTCCATGCTGTGGGTCTGAGCATTATCGGTAAAGCCACAGGTCGTAAGCCGGACATTCCCGAATGGGCGACCGACGCGGCCGGCGGCGTTCGAAAGTTGACCGAGATTGCGCTTCATCTAAAAGACACGGCGGACGCGTTTGCTCAGAAGTGGGACCTGTTCCGGTTTGTGTTCGCTCGGCCCTTGCCGGGTTTTGGGGCGCGGGCTAGCGGTGATGGATGGAATGAGGCGGGCAGCGCGTACATCTTGACGATCAACAAGGACCGGGTACGCAGCGAAGAAGAAGCATCGATCGCCAACTGGTTGTTCCTCAACGGCATTGATTACCACTACGAGCAACCGTACGAGGTCAATACGGCAACCGAAACACACCGGCAATACAAGCCAGATTTTTATTATCCTGCTGCGAAGCTTTACCATGAACACTTCGCACTGGATGCGAATGGTAAGGCACCAACAGAGTTCGTGGATTACATCGACGGAGTTTTCTGGAAGCGAAGCCTGCACTTGCAGCACAACACCGAACTGATCGAAACCACCTCGGATATGCTGCGGAGCGGCATCTGGATAGAGCATTTGTCTCGTGAGCTGACGAAACGCGGAATTGTTCCTAACCCCAATCCTTTTCGAGAGATTCCAAAGGGCGGACAGGGACCGATGGAGGACAGAGCCCTGATTGAGCTTATGCGGACCTTCATCGGCCACGCAAAAAGCAACGGTCTGACCATCGAAAAGTTGATCGCGCGCTTGGACAACCTGCCCAAAGACTCCTCCCTCCTCCGCTACCGTATGTTCCTCGACTTGGTTGGTCCTGTACTTCATGCGTGGGACGAGGCACTGGCCCACGAGGACGGGATTGATTTCGAGGACATGCTCAATCGCGCGGCCGAGCATTTGGAACAAGGCCATTATGAGGCGCCCTACGATCTTGTAATGGCCGATGAGTTTCAGGACGCTTCACGCGCACGTGCTCGGTTATGCCGAGCGATGGTGCAAAAAAAGGATCGTTACCTCTTTGCCGTTGGCGACGATTGGCAATCAATCAACCGCTTTGCAGGCGCCGATGTCTCGGTAATGACCGGCTTCAAGGATTGGTTCGGGCACGGCCAGGTCCTGAAGCTGGAGCAGACATTTCGTTGCCCGCAGCCCCTTTGCGATGTGTCGAGCGGCTTTGTCTCCGAAAACCCGGCGCAAATACCGAAAGCCATCCGTTCGGTCACGCCGACGATCGGCCCTGTCCTGCTGGCCTTTCAGGTCAACGACGCCAACAAACTGCAGAGCGCGGTCGACCAATACCTCGACCGGATTGTAAAAGGTCTGCGTGATCAGACCGTTCCGACTGGACGTGACGGCAAAGTCACTGTGATGATTCTTGGGCGTTACAACGCTGACCGGGCCTACATGCCCGACCGCTGGCAATCGCGGTATGGGCAATACCTGGACCTGTCTTTTTTGACGATTCACCGATCCAAAGGTAGTGAGGCGGATTACATCATCCTCCCGTCAATGCTGTCGAAACTTCGTGGCAACAGTTTCCCTAACACCCGCGTTGACGATCCGTTGTTGGCGCTTGCTATGCCGAACAGTGATGATTTCCCACTTGGTGAAGAACGGCGGTTGTTTTACGTCGCCCTCACCCGGGCTCGGCGCACCGTTGCCCTGTTGACCGTTCGAGGCCAACGATCGGCCTTCCTCGATGAGCTTATGAAGCAAGAAGCGGTCACGCTGACGGACGTGGACGGCAAGCCCATTGCCGATCGCTCGTGTCCTGCATGCAAAACCGGCGCCATCGTCACAAAGACCGGCCCGTACGGTGAGTTTGAATCATGCTCGAACTACCCCTCATGTGAGTACAAGCCGAAGAAAAAAAACAAAAATGATCCAGCAACAAAATGGCCAGCTGTAAACGACCAAAAGGTAGAAACCATCGCAAGTCGAGGAGCGGCGTTCACCATGAGTCCAAGAACGGCCTCAACGCATACACGTCCGGCGCCTCCACCCAAGCCGGAAACCGGTGCTCAAGGCGGCCTGACATCCTCGAGAACAAAACCCCGAGGTTTCTTCGACTCTGTATTAAAAACTGGCTTAGATTTGGATGATTATGTGACCTTGAATGTCGATCGCGATAAGGCCACCAAGGATGTGGAAGCGGCATTGGCGAGGGAGAAAGTGATCATTGATATTGCGATGGAGGGTGCCAAAAGCAAGATCAAAATACAGGATTTTATCGGCGAATCTTCCGAGACAGCTGCGCTTTACAAGGAAAACTTTGAGCGCCACGAAAAGTTGTTCGATACGGGGAAACAATCGAAGCCGATCGGCATCGAGCCGTTGCCAATCTCATTTAGACTTTCATCTCAGCATCGCAATCCCATCATTGAGGAAGCGATACAACGAAAGTTGGTAACTCTGAAGAACGATCGCGAGGCCTACCTTTCGGCAATCCATGTCAGTCTGCGTTATGATCCTCAACTGCTGCGCTTTTTCAAGGAAGAGTTGCACGCGATTGACGGCGACGTATGCCTGGACGCCATCGATCCAACGAACGTGATCCACTGATAAAGCTTCTATCTTCTCCTGTATGGGTTATTAACGATTTCACCATGGTAGGTTTAAACGGGTCATCAACAACTTGCCACACATTTATTTTGTGCCTTTGCACATTTTTTTACAAAGCACTGAACGGTCTCGTGATTGCCCGCCCCACCACCACCGGTCGCTCTTTCTTGAACCGTGCCAGGTCTTCCTTGAGAATCCATGCGCGGTCGCCGTCGACCAGGGCTGGCAGGTATTGCCGGCTCACCGCGCGGCTTACTGCGGACCTGCCTGAGCCTGCGGCGTGGCCCAAGTAGGATGCCGATTCCCGGAGCGACAGCCGGCCTTTCAGAGGGTTACTGCGGCACGTACGAACGTCATGTGCCCGAATCCTGATCGACGTGCGGCCCCGGGTGCGAACGGCGGCGTACGACCAGCCCCGGGTTTGCGCGAGGTGGAGAAGCCCGTCGACCGAAACCTGCAGGTGGGCCGCGGCCTGAAGGCTGGACATGTAGCGTTTCGGGTCGCGCAAGGCGGTCAGGTACGCGTCGAGCGATTGGCGAGCGAATAGCGGGCGTCCGGATGGCTGCGTACCGGACGGTTTGATGTCGCCCGAGGTGACCAGTGCCCGGAGCGTACGAACGCTGCAACCGAGGTGGGCGGCGGCGGTCCGGGCGCTGAGAAGGCCTTGCGGATTCGGTTTGCTGCATTTCTTCGGCATGGTGGTTGCCTCCCTGTGTTTTTCTGAATGGTGAGTAAAGTCCCACCCTCCAACGTAGGGAAGCCGGTCGGCTTGTCAACTCGAGCGATTGACGTTCGCGTGCGTGCGAGTCTGCCTTGTACGGTAAGCTCAGTCGAAACACGGGAGGTACTATAAGTATGAGTAAGGCACTTCTGATTTTCTTGATCGCGGCGCTGCCAGCCTTGGCGATGGCGGCGGACGAGCGTCCGAACACCACCAACACCGACCCGTCGCTTTACGTCAAACACCCACCCTCGTCGGATGGGCGCCCGCTCCTGGCTCACTGCCGGAACATGGCCGTTCACGTTGACGGACATATGGTAATACGGCGCCAATGCGTGACGCCTGCGCAGTGAGGTTGATTCACTCGCTCACGAACGCCGGGGGCCACGGCCATTTGCCTGCGCCGACCAAGGTTTGGCCAGCGGGGATTTGCTTGATCTTTCCTGCGGCCTGAGCTTCGGCGAGCGCTGCAGCGTAACTCGTACTGTCAAAGCGGGCAGACGGACCGCCTGGTGCCTTTGGTTTTGATACGCACGGGCGGTACAACCGGCGCTTTGCGAACATCCCGGGCGTCATGGGGTACGCGGTCTCTGATGGGTATTGCATCACTGCGGTCATTTAGTGTCTCCTCGTTCTCCGCCGCGGAAATGGGACGGTTACGTTTCAACGTAAAGAAAGGACGCAGTACGTCAATAGGCGCGGGAAATATTTATTGCGCATCGAGGTCGAACAGCGACTCACGGTGACTTTTGCAGTAGACCCGTAACGCGTCCACGTCGTCGAAGCGGAGTGACGACGAGCGAAACGCACCAGGAGGATGCAGCAGCGCGCAAGGCACCGGTATGCACGAGCCTGTAAAGGGTTGCTAGGGGAATGGCCAGGTGGTTTGCGGCCTCGCGTGGGATCATCGTGTGGTCCATGTCTTCCTCCTCCGGCAATGTTGTGGTGTTCGTTCAACATTGCAGAGCGCAAAAGGATGTCAAGACACGGACAACAGGCTTATCCAGGGTTTCCACAGCCAGGACGGCACGTCGTGCCCGGGCTGGGCGTGAGCTACGTCCAACGCGAAAAGCCCGGGTTGCTGTGGGAACGGTGGGTAAGTTGATGTGGAGTGAAACCCTACCCCACTTGAGCGCTAGCGCGCCCCGGCCGCCTGCGGCCGATGTGGGGTTGGTGGTGTATGGCGAGGTGGAGCAGTGGTGATGACCATCCCTACGATTACTCGCCCCCACTCCGTAACGCTCACTCGTCACCAAGGCCCGTAAGGGTACGAAACGGGCCTCCGGCCCAGGTGGGGGTTTGATGTTGCATCTTGCCGTGCGACGTTAGTTTTTCACGAACAGACGAAACACCTAATAGCGTTTTTTTCGTGAATCGTGCTCGTCAAAGACTGGGGTCAAGTTCCTGCCCCTTGGGCAAGGAACCCTGACCACCCCAAGTTTTCTCTTTAGTTTTACGTACCCTTTTATCTGGACGACGCGCCCCGCAGGGGGCGCCGTCCCTTAAAAGGTACTTATAGATACTTAAGGAAACGCCAAACCCACGTCCTATTAGGGTTTGAAGGGTATTCCCATTCCCAATACTGCGCACTTTCATCCCAAATACTGCGCATCTCCATCCCAAAAACTGCTCACCTCGTTCCAAATACTGCTCACCCCCGTGAACGCGTGCTTCATGCCAAAAACTGCGCACCCCAGCTACACGCGCTTGTGATCCAGCAAAATAAAAAAGCCCCCGGATGGGAGCCTTAAATGTGAGCGGTGATTGGCGCTTACAGCGCAACCCTCGCCCGTTGCATAGCGGCGTCTTTCTCTGCTTTGCTCCGCCGGTCGACGAAAGTCTGTGCCGGAGGGGTCATCAGCTTGGCGATTGGGGCAGCAAGTTGATCGCTATATTTTTGCGGCCCCACGACGCGAGAGTTCGAAGCTTTCACGACGTGGAACAACTCGCGCCCGCCGCGCTTGACGATCGAGGTGCCCTTGGCGAACAGAGGCCGCTCGCACCTCATGAGAGCTTCAATCGCCTGATTCAACTTCAGGCGGAACTTCGCCATCGGCATGTCCGGGTCCGTCCCGGACAACTCGCGAAGTTTCGTGAGGGTCAGGTCGTACGGCTCGCTGTGTGTACTGTAGAAGTTGTGCAGCCATTTTTGAAGCGCTGGGCCCAAAGCGCTGACTCGCTCAATATCGAGTTCAGAACCGTCGAATGAGAAGAACTGGCGCATGTCCGCCGAAATGCGAATGTGATACGCGTGCGTTCCTTTGTCCAGGCTCCGCAGATCCTCCTTAAAGTCCGCAAGGAACTTGACCCGATCAACCAGCACTGGGCGGCGCAAAACATCTGGTCCGTTTATTTTGTCAAAACGCGTGACGGTTATGAAGCTGTCAAAAAGGCGAAGCAAAGAGGCATGGATCCGCTCGTTGTTCGTGCCACTCTGAGCCTTTCCCAAGGCGCGATTCCATTCCCGCAGAGATATGGCAACGAGCGAACCCATGTCGCCGCTGGCCCGTGCGCTCGCGCAGCACAACGCATACACTTCGAGGTCAAACGGGCTCAATGGCTCACCGGTGTAAAGAATCTCATACGATCCTCCAGCTTCGATCGATTGTCTGCCCCGGACACGTTCCCTGCTCGTCGCAGAGCAGCCAAACAGCGACGAACGTATCAGGGCATTCGGCGTGATCCCAAGCGTTTCTGGCCAAGGAGCTTTGATATTGTAGGGGTTTGATGCTTCGTCGACCAACGTCCCCGTAACCTTCAACGGCGCAGCCACCACGTTATCCCTTTTCTTTCCCGTCTGCTTATACACGCCCCTCCCCTTCGTATCGCCCACCACTGAAAACGTTTTGCTGCTCGCGACTTGAAAAATCGGTTGCGCGACTGGTGAAACCGTCGCCCCCACTCGCGTCTGTTTCGGCCGAATGAACCGCGGCTGGCTTGCTGTTTGCGCGTTGTTCATGTTGCACCTGCCTCGTATATTTCGATACTCCAGTACTACCTCGAGCCTTTCGAGAGATCAAATAACAAACGCATAAAACTCTTTAAAACACGGATTTTTCAAAAAATATATTTGCGCGAGGCTATTGACGAGCTGACTTCGTTTGTTAGTTTCTGAACAGAGGCTCTCAGAACGAAGGGCCGACATCGAGGAGACACCACCATGACCATCACCAACGCCTACGAAGCTTTCGACGTCGTTCCGTGGGACCACCCCACGATGCGCAGCGTCCGCCTGCTGAACGAGAAGCACGAGGATCGGCAGCGAACCCGCCAAGCGTTGCGTGAACACAGTGAGAAACGCCGTTTAGTTGTCGCTCGCAAGCTCGAAGGTGAAGCGCGTCATTGGTACTGAAAATATAAAAATAGTTCGTTGAGGGTCTTGCGCGTTGCGTTGAATCCTCTACGTTGACCAATGAGGCCATTGAGGCCGTACATCTATCTTTGAGGAGACGAACAATGGCAACGGACGAACAAAACGAAGTGACGTTGGACACGCTCGGTGAAACGTTGGAACCGACGAAGGCCCTTCTCGTGCGCGACGGAGTGTGGCATAACTATCGCGGACGTTTTCGAGCCGAGGTACGGTCTTTTTGGCGCGAGCGGTATGCGACGACCAACATCGGCATGTCCAACGTGACGAACGCGCCGGATGGCTTTGTCGCAGGCCCAAACGGCCAAGGCCGTGCGGAAGGCTTCTTCGACTATGAACGTAAGCTGCGCGACGGAGCGTCGTTTGCAGCGTTGAGCGACGCTCACAAGCAACGTCAAGACCTCTTGCAAGAGAACATGAACCGCGCATCCGCGCCGGATCGTGAGCGCTTGACGTTGCT
This sequence comes from Robbsia betulipollinis, assembly GCF_026624755.1. Lineage (NCBI taxonomy): Bacteria > Pseudomonadati > Pseudomonadota > Betaproteobacteria > Burkholderiales > Burkholderiaceae > Robbsia > Robbsia betulipollinis. The sequence continues at coordinate 4,248 of NZ_JAPMXC010000015.1, read as the reverse complement.
TGGGCTCGCCGAGGAGGCGTCGTTCTCCGTTGTCCGTGAAGCGAACCGGCCCTCGCTTGTGCGCGAACATGGCAAGTCGGAGGCTCTGGCCTATGAGGCTGACGCGGCGTTTGCGAAGTTGATGGATTATGACCGCAAATGGAATCACCCCATCATGGACCCGGACCGCGATTTCGACACACGGCCCGTGACTGACCAAGAACGGCTGAACTGGCTAACCGGTCGGACTGACGCAAATGGTCAGTCGCGAAAAGCTGAAAACGCCTTCCGTTCTAGCGATTTGAGCGAAGCGCAATACTTCGAAGGCTCGACCGAGCTGCCGCACGTATACACGAAGGAGCTGACACGCTCCCCGTTCGACGCTCCTATCGCGATTCGCACCAACCTGCAACAGGAGACGAAGCGTCGCGAAGAGGACGAAAAGGCACGCGCTGCGGAACGTCATGCCCGGGAAGCTGTTGAGCATGAACGCCTCGCGACGGCAAAAGCGCAAGAGGTTCCGTTCGCCTCACCAATGGTCGATCCGGTAGCGCCGGCCGTTATGGTCTCGCCCGAAGTCGCGGTGCAAGCCGCTCAGGTGGAAGCAACGCCGGAGGCGGTGCAAGTGGTAGCGGCAGCCCCACGTAAAGGGATCCCTTCGTTAGCGAGTCTCGGCGAGAAACTTGGCAGGTCGAAGGTCGAACCCGAGGCCGAGATCGCACCTGCGGTCGTACAAGAGGCTAAGATGGAACAGGTTCAGGCTCCGCAGATTGACGTGGGCAAACCTCTTGACGCGCAACTCGGCGCACATATCCAGTCCGTCCGCGGCTCGGAACAGCGTGCGGATCAAGCCGCGGCAAAACTGGGCGTGCAGCCGTCACCTCACCTCGTACAACAACAGAAGCGGGAGCAAACGCGCGAGAAAGCACCGGCGTTGAGCGTGGAAGAGACGCAAAGCCTGCGGCAGTCCTTGGGCTTTAAGAGCCGTGGGATTGATATGGGAATCTGACGGTAAAACAAGCTGTATTCAGCGTTGCGTCACCCTCTCCTCTTTCCCCATGAGCATCTCTTCATGGGGTTTTTTTGTGCCTTTGCACATCCTGATAAATATCTCTTAACGGCTATTGACGGCCCCTGAAAAACGTCTAGTACTAAGGCATCTGGCATCGATGCGATGCCCATCCTTGGAGGAGACAGACATCATGAAACGCCGGTTCAAACGAACAATCCGAATCAATATCATCGGTGCGACGTGCGTTGCCATTCTAGCAACCACTGGTTGCGCTTCGATAGCCAATGATACGCAAAGCATCGGCAACGCCGTTGGCGTGAAAGACCGCACGACGGCCTCCGCGATCGGTGGCGGGATCGTCGGCTGTATTGGTGGTGCCATCGGGGGCGCCTTCAAGGGTGGGCTTGTCGGTGTCGGTATCGGGTGCGGTATCGGTGGTGCGGCGATGGCGACCGTCGCCGCGGTTTCCAGCGTCAAGGTCCAGCTCGACGAGCAGCGAAAGGCGCAAGCCGCTCTGCAAGCTGAACTTTCGAAAACCAACGCCGGTTTGCAAGTGGTTTTGCAGACGAAGACGATCACGGATACCGGCCCAACGTCGAAGGAGGTCGACGCGTGGGACAAGACCACGGTGCCGTTGCCGGAGAATCTGGTCCGTGTACATTCGCCGGAAATAGCGGCAGTGATCTCGAAGGCGGGCGTTTTGGCTGCGCAAAGCAAGGGCCCCACGCCTGTGCAGATCGATGTGTACTCACAGGAACGCGAACACGCGTGGATCACCTCGCTGCTGGACACCGCTATCCCCAACGGCTCCCAGGTTCGATACCGCTGGCACCAATCGGTCAAGCCTTCCCTTGTGTTGAGCCCGATCCCAACGCCGGCAACGAAGTAAGGCACAAGGACGGGTCGCCAGCGCGGCCCCGTCTTTGCCATACCTACATATATAAAGAGGAGGAGATATGGAGACCACCCTGGTCAGCGACCTGCTGGATCTGGAAAATGCCTGGCACAATCTGAAGAACAAATCGATCATAGTTACCGACGCGTGCCGCGCTTCTATCGAAGCAACCGGAAAAGCGCTTGATGCGTTCAAAGAAGCGAATGACGAAGCGATATCCGCAGTTGTTGCAAAAACGGACGGACAAGGTTCTCGGAATCTTCCGCATGTCCGTAAGCGCCCAGCATCCGCGCTTGGCCGGGCTGTCCTGCAAGACAGTTCCAAGACGACCTCGATGCTCAATGCGTCAAACGCCCTGGACGTCCTGATCGAAGCTCATACCGCTTGGGCGTCGTTGCGCGACCGACTCGCTTATGAGCGGACCTTGGGACGCATCGAAGCGCGTTTCTTCGACGTACCCGACGAATACGAAACAGGCCTACTCATCGTCCAACAAGACACAGACAAGCGCATGGAGTTGAAGAATCTGCGCGAGACGACGCTGCAAACCGCACGCAAGCTCGAAAGCGACGTACCGGAACCCATCAAGGTCGTGGCTACGTCCACCGCGGCGTTCGACCTGGACAGTGCACCGCCGCCGGTCAAACGTGTGCGAGCCGGGCCTGTCGTTGCCGTTGCGGCTCCCACGCCCGTACCTGCTCCGGCCGTGGAGGTTCCGCCCACTCCAGTCGAGCCCCTACGCGTGTCGCGTGTGGATTTGGAAACCGGCGAGGTTCTAAACGAGGAAAACGTGTTCGTCGAGCCGGTGCATGAAGCGAGTTCGATTGAAGCCCCTGCCAAACCGTTCGGTCTTGCCGTCCCATCGTGGGTCTTGCCCGCCGGTGTCACCACGGTGGCCGTGGTCGTGTGCGTGGCTGGATTCATGCTGGGTCACAAGCCGCCCGCGCCTGTGGTGGCTCCGCCTGTGGCTGCGGTCGTAGCTCCTGCTGCGTCGAGCGTTGCACCTGCGTCCCAAGTTGCAGCCCCTGCTCCCGCCTTGGTCCCGCACGCTGATTTGACGGGGCGGGCCTGGCATGTCGAACCTGCATCTGCTTTACCCGCAGTGCATGCGGCAACGCCGGCGCAACACCCTGCTCCGCATTCGGCCCGCGTGACTCACGAGGCTGTGGTGTACAACCGGCTGACGGCACATGACCAAGCTCAAGTCAAGGACGCGAGCAAGGCCATCGATTCGTTCTTCGCGCATCACCAATAAGGTTCAAGCACATCGTTGTTTCAATGATGTGCTTTTGCACATATTTATGGTGTTTGGCTATTGACACGCTTGTCGAATCCCCTAGGTTGAACTTACACATACAACGCTTGGGGGAGGAAACATGTCAAAGTATTCATTACGAAATGTAGCGTCGTTTTGGTTCTTGGGGATCACCTGGACCATCATCCTCGCGGCCCTCTCGGTTATGCGATCGACCTCGCACCATGCAGACCCGATCATCCCCGTCCCGATGCTCTTTGCCGTCGTCATCGGTTTGGTTGGTGCGGCTTTCCTCCTGTTCAGTGTGTATGTAGCGCTGCGCTCGGCGTACACCATGTGGATCATCTCGAAGCTCGGCGGGAAGATCGGCGCGGTCGAGCGTGAGTTGAAGGCGATGCACGCCGCGGACGCCGGACTGCCCGTTCACGAACGTTCGGACGATACGAAGAAACAGGAAAAGTGGAAAAAACTACAGTACGACCGTGACTACGAGCGCAAGGCGTTGCACGGGACGTACATCGAGTTGGGGCTGAGCATGGGGATTGTCGTCTTTGCCGCATGGCTCATCTCGATTTGCGCTGCCAGCTTCTGGGTGGTCGGTGGTTACCAATGCCTCGAATCGCCTACCGCTGTTGTACCGACCTACGGGTCGTTCCGCGTGGGTGACCACCTGAATCTTTGCGAGGAGATCCGCTGATGATGAACGTATTCACTCACCCCAAACAGGTCATGCCCGTTCGCAAGCAAATCGCCATCGGTTGTGGCGTGTTGGTCGTGCTCTTTGCTGTCTCCCTCGCCGTTGGTCATCTTGACCATGCCTCGAAACGACGTACAGCAGAGATGTTGGATAATCTGTTGAACGGAGGTCGAGATGGTCGAAAAGAACGTACCGAATCGTCGCTACACCGAGGAATTTCGCACGGAAGCGGCAAGGTTGGCCAATTCTGTAGGGCATAACGAGGCGGCACGCCGCCTCGGGGTACCGGTGGCGACGATAGGCAACTGGGCACGCAAGCAGCAGCGTAATGGCGTGGCGGGCGTCTCTGGCGCAGCCCCGGCCGCCACCCGCGTGAAGCTGGGTGTGTCGGAGATGGAGGCCGAGATCAG
>NZ_JAPMXC010000014.1 GCF_026624755.1 Robbsia betulipollinis | reverse complement strand
TGATGACTGGCAGTCGTTTCTGAAGGCTCATCACATGGTACCGAGCATGAGTCGGCGCGGTAACTGCCACGATAATGCCGTGGCCGAGAGCTTCTTCGGGGCGTTGAAAAAGGAACGAATAAAACGGCGAATCTATCCGACCAGGGCGATGGCAACCACGGACGTATTCGATTACATTGAGATGTTCTACAACCCAATTCGCCGACACAGCTTCGTGGGCCATTTGTCACCCGTGGAGTTTGAGCGGCGCAATGCGTTAAACGGCTCGTAAGTGTCTATTAAACCCTGGCCGGTTCAAACTGTCTCATACACAAAAATACGGACAAGCCCGCGAATGCAACAAAATATGACTCTCTCCACCCTCCGCGACACTCTCCTCCCCCGCCTCATCTCCGGCGAACTGCGCGTCCGTGCAACACGCGAGCTGATCGAGAAGGTAGCCTAATGTTCCGCGTTGATCGTCCCTCGAACCGCATTTCTCGTCTGCCACAGAAGCGCTTCGGCGAACTCGCGCTGCGAGAACGAGATCATCTCCAAGAATGGCTTGTGCACCAACCCGACGCGCTTGGGGAGGAATTCCTAATCCTTCAGAAGGAATTCGATGGCTTTGACGAAACGCGGGAGCGGCTAGACCTTTTGGCGCTCGACAAAGTCGGCAACTTGGTAGTGATCGAGAACAAGCTGGACGATTCTGGCCGTGATGTGACCTGGCAAGCGCTGAAATACACAGCCTACGTCTCGGGCCTTACCAAAGCGCAGATCATTGAGGTGCACCAGCAATACCTCGACCGCTACTGCGGCGGCGGCAGCGCCATCCAGCGGATCTGCGAGTTCATGGAGGTTGAGGAACTGGAAGAGACAGTGCTGAACCCCGGCAACGGCCAGCGCATGATCTTCATCGCTGCGAATTTCCGTCGCGAAGTGACGGCGACGGTGCTGTGGCTGCTATCCCGCGGCATCCGCGCGCAATGCTTCCGGGTTCTAGCATTCGCGTACGAGGAAGAACTCTTCATAGACTTGCAGCAGATCATCCCGCCGCCCGAAGTTGCAGATTATATGATCAACATCTCCTCGAAGGAGGTGGAAGAGACGGCAGTGCAAGGCACGCAAAAGCGCCGACACGAGTTGCGCCTACAATTCTGGGCGAAGGCATTGGCAAAACTGCGGGAGGATGGCAACGATTCATTCAGTAATATCAGCTCGTCGAAGGATCACTGGCTCAGCGCCGGATCCGGCGTGCGCGCATGCCCCTGGCAGCTGATCTTTAGCAAGGACGAAGCGCGGGTTCAGCTGTCACTCGCGCGTGCCGATACAGCCGAGAACAAGTGGCTATTCGATCAACTCCTGTTGCAGCGGGCGGCGATCGAGGCGGTCTTTGGTGCGCCGTTAGAATGGCGTCGAATGGATGACAAGAAGCAAAGCATTGTTCAAATCAGCCGAGCTTTTGACGGCTACGATCGTGATACGTGGCCGCAGATTACAGACTGGATATCACAGCATTTGAAGCAACTGGAAGCAGCCTTCCGTGAGCCTCTAACGCGACTGGGCCGACAGGTCCGTGCCACTGACGAGAATATTGAGTGATGACCTGGATCAGCGAAGCGCAATTGGAAATGCATTTCATGGAAAGGGACCTATCCAGAGATTGGGCACGAAAAAGCGGTTCAGCGAAGAATAGATCATTGGATTTCTACGGGAGGCAGATGCGGGCATACCGGTCAAGAAACTTTGCCGTCAGCGCGGATTCTCGGAAGCGAGCTATGACCTCTAGCGCAGCAAACTCGGCGAAAGGTTTAAAAATGCAGTCATCGCGCGAGTTCACCCGTGCACAAAGAGCTGCGGCTTATTCAATTTAAGAAGGGCAATTCCACCTTAATAGGACATCCCGAAAAACCAGCACTTACCTTGAACCGGTATCAGATTTCGGGACATGTGCCGAGGATTGTCATGGATACACGTGAGCGAGACATCCTCGAGGAAAACACGTCATCGACATGTTGTGGTCCCACGCTAAAGAAGTGCTGCCCAGTCAGTCCGGAATCCGAGCGCGCGCAGCATGCTAAACGTATTGCAACAGGTCACACCCACTTCACAGCAAACATCTGGGACTTTCTTGTTCGCTCTCGTCTTAGACGGCTTGGACACTTCGTTCGACACGACCACGCGATGCTGTGGCGCCATCAATCCATAGGCGATCAAAAACGGGTCCCGACCAACCTGCTCAACTTCGCTGTCGGTCAGGTCAGGCGCATAAGCCGTCAACACTGCATGCAACTCGTGGGGGTCGAAGTCTTCTTTCAAAACGAGCATCTCTTCGACGCCCTCACGCCTGGTCCAATCGTTGAATATGTCTTTCTTGGCGTCTTTGGTACCCCGTACTTCTTCGAACGTTTCGAGTGGCATCGCGATATTGCCCATTGCCGCCATATGTAATAACCAGTCCCAAAATTCAGGCACCATATCGACGGGATAATACATATTGTGCGCATCGATCAAGACATTGGCGTCGAGCAGATACAAAGGCTGAATGCTCGCCGTCATGCACCACCCAATAATGTCGCCACATTGGTCGGCTTCACGTCCAAGAGGCGTCCAGCTTTCGTGGGCGTCAAGATGCCTTCGGCAAGCGTGCGCTTCACGAGGTCCATCAATGCTCCACCCATGCGGTGTCGCTTCACGACATAGTAGCTGGGGCCACTGGATTCACGTTTGGGCTGCACATCGCGTTCTTTCTGACGAGTCTCGGAAAAATAGCGATTCAGTGTCTGCCAAGTGGCTTCAGTAATACGATGCTGTTGGAAGAGGCGGTATGCGACCAGCGGTCGACTAACCCGGTAGGTCTGCGCGAATCCCGCGACAGCTTGCGCACATGCCGGGAAATCTTCAGCATCGATTTCAATCGCACCGATCTCGGCGTCATCGACGAGGATGCGACTGGCTACGTCGTTACAAAACTTCTCTATGTGCTTTTCAGGTAGCCCACCACTGACGCCTGTTTCACCCAACCAGATATGGGCGAGTTCGTGCAGCGCTGTAAAAGCCCAAGCGGATTTCGCGTCCTGATCGTTAACGACGATAAAAGGCGCTTCCTTGTCGGCGATCGCAAAGCCCCGGAACACCTCGGGACTAATCGCGGAATGGTGGCTGCCGAGCGTACCAATCAACAACACGAAGATACCCGTTTCCTCGATGCGGTCGCGCAAGTAAGCAAAGGCGGCCTCCACCGTACGTTGCCGGCGGAAATTGCTACGATCAAAACCAATGCCGTGGGTCACTTTGGCGACCACAGAAGCCAGCGACATATTCGAGGTGATGCTGCCGACGTAGGAGTGCACGACCGCCTCTTCGGCTTCTTCGAGGGTACTCAAAATCAAACGTTGTCGCACGTGCACATCGCGCACGAGCGCATCGAGCGCGCCTTCGCTTTCCACGCGACGATCTGTCGGCAAGGTGCGGAAGTCTTCGCCACGCGCCGCCTTTTGTGGCGGTTCATTTAAGTAGAACACCAGCAAAGGTCGGCGGTACACCTTGACCATTTTGAGCAGCAGCGGACGAGACGGCTCTTTGTCGCCTCGCTCATATTCTTCCAGCATGGCCTCGCCGGTTTGCTTGGTACCTCCAAGGTCCAAGAGGCGTGCAGCGACCTCGGCATTTAAACCGGCAGTCGTGCGAGCCCACGTCAACAGTAAAGGATTCACTCGTGCCATATCAACCAGTGTTTCGCGCGCAGCGCGCCTTATCTTTTCTATTGTTTCCGAAATATACGCGAGCCAAGCATAGACGCAAATAATTTCGTTACGGGCGTCGTAGCTTCAAGGAGCCAGAACCACGCTCCTGGTCCCACAGCATATAGCTTTGCATTAAATGCAGCTCAAAACCTTGTGGTAACCACGACGAAGTAACAGATCTCATGATACGAATATTCACATGTCGCTATTGATGATTACCCCATGCTCTCGAGTGCGCGGATACGTCGATCTAATTCGGTCGTCACATAGATAGAAGTCGTTGCTGGCGAAGCATGCCCGAGATTTTCTTGGACGATGTCGAGCGGGACCCCCGCCTCGATTGCCTGCGTCCCAAAGGTGTGTCGTAGCCAGTGCGTGGATGCTCGGCCAATGCGCGTTGCAACGTGCGGATCGCTTTCAACAAGATCGCCAGCCGCGCCCTCAAAGATTTTCTTGAAAGCCAACGCCAATGCTGGACTTGCCAGCGCCGTCGTTGCTTCGTTTTCTAAGCGGCCGATCAAAGGCGTTTCGGACTCGTTCTCTTCAGGCGACTCACTCAAACCTCGCGCACGAAGGTAGCGTCGCAGCGCTTCCATCATGACGCGGGTCATCGGGACTGTTCGGCGCTTCGCGCGCTTACCAACCACGCTCAATGTCCAAGCAGTGCCGAGTTGGTCATCGACCCATCGGGGATGAAGTCCTCCCAAAGTGGCCGAGCACATTTCCGATAAGCGCAGTCCGGTGGCCATTCCCAACATTAAGATGAAGCGCGCGCGCTCGCCAGTGGCGGTTCCAGCGCTGCGCTCGACGTGCGCCAGTAAATGATCGCATTGGGCGCGGGTCAACGCATGATGTGCCTTGATGCGGCCGGCTTCTTTCTCTTCAGCCGACTTCCGCACACCGGTCCAGGCATTGAAGTCCAGATAGCGCATGTCCGTCAGCCACTGGAAAAGCGCTTGCAGAACGGCATGCGCGCTTGCCCGGCTCGATGGGGATAGCTGACCTGCAAAAGGCCGCCAGTGTGGCGACCACCGTGGCGTGCGGCGCGCGCCAACCCAGTTCTCCGGTATATCACTTAGAAAAGCCCGATAAGCTGCAATGTCCGAGACGTCCAGCGAGGACAATGGCTTACCGTGTTCGAGAACCGCCCAGAGCAAGATCCGCTCGGCCTGCGTGCGGTACGCGCGCCAGGTGTGGGAAGCCGGATCGTACAATTTCAGCCAGGCTTGGATTGCGGCCAGGTCGTCGTAGGCGCCGGTTTGGTTGCGATCGTGCGGAGCGCGGTTGGTACCAGCGCTGCCGTCGAGCGTCGCCGGCATAGCCATCGCTTCCAAGGGCGCGATATCGCTCACTTCGGCGCGTTCGGCATAGAGGAGCTCGCGCGAGACACTGCGCAGCGGTTGCGTCACCCGCACCGACAAGGGTCCGAGCGTGGCCCGATTGGCTTCTACCCATCGAACGATCCGCCCTGCGCCTTCCCGCCCGAGCCCTTTTACGTGCCGGTACCAGCGCTCACCGAAACCATTGAGCACGTCGACCAGCTGCTGCAGCGAAAACACCCCCGCCGCCTCCAACCGCGTCACAATTGCCGGCTCAAACCAGCCAGAAAGCGCATGCGTGAGCTGAGGCGCCTCTACGACCGCGGTTTGCAGCCGCCGCAGTGCGTCCAAGCGCCGCGTGTGAAGACGAACGCCCCGGCGTTCCTGCCGCGTTTGCACCGCGTTCGGATACTGCTCTATATATAGAGCGCGCAATTCCTCCTCGCTGTACACGCCGTCGGCATCGACAGTTTCGCGAAACTCTTCTAACGACGGCACATCCACCGGAGCGCCGGCGACACCAAGCGACTTTGGCAAGCGCAGAAGCCGGACGGCTTCGCGATCTCCGGTACGACGGGCCGCGGCGGCCAGTTCATCTTGGAGCCAGCACAGCAGCGCGCGCACCTTGCGTAGATCCTTTCCCGAATTCAGGTAGAGATCGGCGAGGACTGGCAGATCCAATGCGACTGGCCCTTCAAGATAGGCGCGATAGAACGCAAAGTGAGCCAGGCTGAGGGCACGGGGAGTCGCTGGCAAAGCGTGCGTCATAGTGTCGGGCTGTATGAACGGGTTCGGCGTGAAAAGCAGTGAGCGAAGCGCGCGCCAAACGGCGCTTCTGGTGGATGCGGGCGCAGGCCGTGCCAAAGGTGACCTATTCCGACCCGCTTTGACTGGCGTTGTCTGGCAGACAACTGGCCAGCCCCGTCCAGCGGGCCGCGCTCTACCCGGCTTTTCGCTCATCGTAGCATCTTTACGCTCATCCACCACTTATGATAATTCGTATTATCATAAGTGTCATATTTTTCATGAAACTTCATCCATCCGCGTGAACAGCTCGTAAAGCTACGGTAAATCAGACAGTTACATTGCCTTTTGTCTTTGTCATAGAGATTTTTGTTTTTGATCTTTTTAGATGGTTAGTTGCATTTAATTTTTTCGTCATTAATGGCCCCGGTCCGGTCGCATCCAGGCACGGCACCTTGGTAAACTAGCAGTGGTCGGTGCCGTTGATGCTGCTGACCGCTGGCCAAGCGACAAAATGTTTACTTGGCGCAGGCGCGCGGCGCTCGGTGGATCGAGCAAGGCCCCTACGGGGTGATCGTTCGCCGGCAGTTCCGCAACGACCTTTTCAAGCCGTTGCAGGGCGTCGAGATGCCGCTCGCACAAGTGCAGACCGCGGCGTTTCTGGCGTGAGAGCGTCGCTCTGAGATGCGCAGCCTGGTAGTGCCTGAACAACTCGGTTTCGGAATACGCCCGCCCGGGTCGATGCGTTCGCGGTATTCCTCGACCGACGGCGTGTCGGCCACTGGGTCATCGGGCTCAGCAAGCCGTTTGGCAGGCGCAGCAAACGGATGACGTCGAAGTCGCCGATGCGGCGCGCGGCCACGGCCACGGCCACGGCCACGGCCAATCCATTCTAGAACCAACACAGCTGGATGCGCATGTGCCGCGGGTTACTACCGAAGTTCAAGTAGTGATCGACCAAGTAGGCGAGGTCGATGGATTCCGCCCCCTCGAAGTAGGCGCGTTAGAAGGCGAAGTGGGACAAGCCCAGGCGTCCCAGATCTTTTTTTCTGTGCCTTATCAGTGAAGCATCAAAACCCGGAAAACTGCTACACAACGTTCTCCTTCTCTGCTCGGTGCCGACGTGACCAACACAATACCGTGTTCCAAGTATGGAACTGATCGGCGCTGCAGTGCTCTGTCAGTCAAACGGCGAACTTTTCGGCGGAAGCTCGCGCTGGGCCTGTGTGGTGGCCATTCCAGCACGGGTATGGAAGAGGAGATGAGTTTGCCGCGAAAAGTGCTGGTACTGATTGGGATGTGACCACAACTAGTAAATATTCTCTTCAAATGCTGCTTTAAACGGTCGGGATGCATTCTTCGCCGATTATCGCGAGGAAACCGCGGTAGACGTCTGCCCGTCCCTTTTGACCCACCGTGTTGTCGGCCGGCACTTTGGCAGAATCGAGCCGAGCCGGTGCTAAAATCGCTCATTGCTTTACGGCTTCAACTCATGCTCAGCATCACCTCCCTTTCCCAAACGTCGATTGATCTCGCGTTTGGTGACCGCCCGGCCGATGCCGACACGTTTCATTCGCGGCCGGTCGAAATTATCCCTGGTGTCGAGATCATGGGCCTGCATTTCGATCAGGTCGATTTTGTGATTTTCTTCGCATCGGTCGCCGTCATGAGCGCCGGCGACGCGGCATTTGCACAGATGATGGCCGATGAGTTTAATCGCAAGATTTTGCCGCCGTCAGGCGCACGCTTTGTGAAATTCGCTCGCCTCGACGCTACTGATGACAACTCGATGTTCCGTCAGTCGTCGTGGCAGCTAGCCAATCCGCACCGCCTCCGCGGATTTCAGGAAGAGTTGGAATTTGCCCTGAGCGACCATGCTGTGGCTTTCCCATTAGTACCGGAATATCTATTTACGCCGACCACTGATAAACTAGATCGCATGTATCAGCGCATGAGCGTTCATTTCGCGACGGGTGAACTTGGCGTCACGTTTGCCCTGAAGTACGCACCGGATTCGGACATAGGAGGGTATTACTGCTATGAGAGAAAGTAAAACCTACGAGAAGGCCGTGGCCTTAAACAACCTTGGGTTCGCACTCATTATGGAGCGCGCAAATACCGCGCAGGCGCAGCCGCGAGTGGTTGGCACTGCACGCGTGCTTAGCTCGGATGAGCGGCGTGTTGAGCGTGCGCGTTTTCGGGCGCGTGAGCAAGCGAAGACTGACACGACTGTGTGACGCGTTTGCATATCGTGGCAGGAGCAAAAAGCGCCTTGAGGCGCCTTTTTACTTCCTGCACCGCCATAGCTGGAGATTCGAGGGACAATCTCTTCTCCCCCTGATTTGCTCCCGGTATTCGGTTTCGTAGATTGCGAACCATCAGCTTAAAAGTTTCGAAATGATTCGCCGAAGCCACGCGGCACTTGACAAGCAACAATGCCATGACGATGCTTTTTCGCTGGAGGGGCTCACGCGGCGATGGCGGACAGACTCTCTATACGAGGACCTCGCATCATCGATCGAAGCGCTGCAATGGCGGTACGCGACGTTGAAACGGTCATTGGCCTTGCTGGCTCACTAACGGCATTTAGGCCAATCAGACTTTCCCTAAACGCGGCGTTCAACGCTTGGGTTGCATGGACCCACTGCCTTGTTCGCAACGCCTGCGCGAAGCCACGCTGCCAATCGCCTGACGCAACGCGCAATATCGGCTCCAAAAGACTTTGGACCTCAGCAGTTTGGGCATCGCTCGACACGCGAATTCGGCGCGTCGCCGCTGCGTCGTAGTAGGTTTGTCCCGCCGCGGCGTTCATGACCTGCCGAAGTTCGTCCGCCTCTGATTGGATCGTCTGCGCTTCCGACTGCTTGGTTTGCTGACACCGGGCCAGAGAAGCAAAGTCTGTTGCGCTGCGCAACAAGGCACGAACATAGCAAATTGGCCTCGCTGCAGTCTTGACGTGTTGCCACGATGCATTGATCACATCGGATAAGCGCTTGCCCTTCTCTCTGGCCTCGCGCATGAGTTTGAAGATCAAAAATTCATGAAACCCCAGGTCGCGCAAACGCTGCAAATCCTTGGGAAGTTCGCCTGGTTGTCTCTTTTGAGAAGCAGGGTAAAGATCTCTCTTAATAGGGCCTGCCACTTTGGCAGACTCGGAGGATAAAATTTTTGAGTCGCTGTCATTTACCGCTGCCGCTTGCCGTGACTCGGTGGCATGATGCTGGGCGCGGTCGTTGAAGCCGAGGAGGGCGATAGCGACATCGGTAAGTGTCAAGTAGGCGCGGTTCCAGCCGGCGCGTCCTGGCACCTCCCATTGCTTGTGTCGAACAATTAGACCTGCACCAGCCAGGTCGGTCAGTGCGCGAAAGAAAGTGCGTTCGGGAATCATGGCGCGCTCTTGAAGGAGCCCACGACCCGCAAAGATTTTATCGGCGGGACGCGCATTGTCGACAGTACGGGCGAGGGCGGCGAGCACCGCGCGTGCGCGGCTCGAAATGCCAGCAATGTGATGTGCCCGATGTTCAGCGCGAAGCGTTAGCCATTTAAAGTTGGCGACGTCAGTCGCGAGCTCGGGAGTTTTGGCACTTGAAAAACAAGTAAGACTTGTGGTGTTGTCAGCGGGGCATACTTCGCCCTCGCTGGCAACGAAGCGTTGCGCGATCGACATAATTTCGTCCATTTTTCAGTAAATGGATGACGGGTCGCTTGACTGTCGATCACAATACGCTACACTTCGAGACGTAGATTTCTCTCAGCCGGTTTGCCGCCGGTGAAGTGTAGGGCGAACGATAGCAAGCCCTGAATTATCAGAAAGCCCCCGGATTGCCGTCCGGGGGCTTTCGTCTGTCTAAGTCTGGTAAATCACAACACCTAGTCCTCCGTAGACTGTTGATATTATCAAGTCATTGAATTTATTGAAAATTTAATCTTTGGTGACATCATTCGCCACCTCGGAAAGCGTGCGCAGTATGGCCTCGTGCACCTTTCTGATGTCGCTATCAGTCTTCAACTCAATTCGGATTGAGTTTCCAGCCGACCGCACATTAAACAGCACGGCACGTCCCTGTTTGACGGAATCTACCAGCGCTTTCTCAGTCGATCCTTCGGAGCGTGGCTTACGCGAAGCCAGCGCCAGCGCTTTTTTCTGATCGACTTTGCCGTTGGCGAGTAGTTCCAGAGCGTCCAAGACAGGTGCTTCCCGGCCTGCTCGAACCAACATTGCAAGCTTAGCCGCCGTGTTGGACCCTATCAAACTTGGTTGATTCTTTAAGTGAGCCAATGCAACTTGAGGCAACTGCTTGAAAGACATCAGTCGCGATAGGGTGCTCTGGTCGATGCCAGATTGCTCCGAAATTGCCGATTGGGACATATCTGGGAAAATTCGTCGAATTTCTTCAAAGCCAACGAATTTCTCAAAATCCGTTAGATCGGATTGAAACAGATTTGCATAAAACGCTCCGACATAAGTGTCATTTTGATCGTTCGCTTGAGTGTCGACTGTCGCGCGAATGGATTCAAACCCAATCTCCTTGTACGCGTCAAATCGATGGTGGCCCGAGATCAACTCATAGAAACCGTCATCCGTTTTGCTGACCACAATCGGATGCATAAGTCGGTTATGACGAAGGTTCTCACGAAGCTCCGCGAATTTCTCAGAAGACATGAATTTGCGACGACCTTCGACAACACGAATACGCTCCAATGGAACACTGAGGATTCCAGCAGCGTCATTTGCCAACGCTAGTTGCTTCTGAAGCTCTTCGATGCGTGTCAGATAACGCTGCGCGTCTTGCCGAAAAGCGCCAAGCTGGGCAGGCATCGAAGAGCCTTTTGGTCGTGTTGGAATGGTGACGGAAGCTTCCTCTCTTTCTTTAGAAAGCAAGCCCGATGTCTTCGCCAACAAACGATCTTGAATTCGATTGCTCATAAGTGATGCTCCCCAGAATCAACGCGGCGACGCCAAGACTGTTGCACTTCATTCTCGATCTCGGCGACAACCGCATCGAATGCCTCAAGCGCCCGGTTGTATGTCCGGACGCTGCCGTCATAGCCCTGAAGATCGTATAGCGTCTTGAATTCTGCCGCTGAATTCTTAACAACATCACTCTCCAGCATTTCTCCGTTTGCCAAGATTTCGCTGTACGTCTGTTTGATCCAAGTCTTCACCACATCGGTAGTCGCCGATTGGGACTTTACCTTTGATAGCACTATCCGGATAAATTCGAATTCTTTTGCCACGTCCCGGCTCTCGCCGAGCGACTTAAATAAATCCGAAAAGTGACCGAAGAACTGGGCGCACGACGCATAGTCAAGTGACTCGGGAGGTAGCGGAACAATTAAACCATCGGTCGACATGAAGGAGGCCGTCGCCAAATAGGAAAGCGACGGTGGGGTGTCGATGATGATCAGATCGTATGTCTTCTTAAGTGGTTTGAACGACTGTTCCAGAATTCGCCAATATTCAAAACTCGGGTCGCGCGATTGCTGGCTTGGCAATGCATAGTCGGCCCCGAAAAGCGCGGGGCAGGCAGGCAATATGTCCAGGCCTGTCCAATAACTTGGAATGCACTGCGCTGAGAGATCGTCGGTTTCGCCATAGACGGCTGGCATTACCGTCATTTCTTCTGTGATTTCTGCGTCAGGCAGATACCCCATCAGAACCGACGATGACGCTTGGGGATCAAGATCTACAAGCAAAACTTTGTGACCGCGGAGAGTCATACCCTGGGCAATCGCGACGCTTGTGGTGGTCTTACCGACGCCGCCCTTAAAATTCCCAACACCAAGAATTAAGCCATCTTGACCTGCGGGGCGCTTTTTAAAAGTGGGTAGCGCGCGGACGAAGGCTTGAGCTTCGCCCAAAGTGAACTCTCGGCGCCGTGTCGCACCGACCATGGTGCCCGTCGGAAAGGTTCCGTCCTTATTGCCTCGAGTACACAGGTAGTTGATCTGTGACTTTTCTAGGCCACAAATACTAGCGAGTCGAGCTGCAGTGATGCGGGGCGGCTGTTTCCTCGGCCACGGTTCAAGAAGATCGTCGCGAAGCTTCCCAAGAATGTATGCTGCCTTGTCAGCTATTGCTGACAAGGCTTCCATTGACACCGTCTCGCGCAGTGGCGGCAGTTCGCGGGTTGCCATTCGTTCGTACCTCTAGTTTACGTCGTCGGTTTCGGTGAAAAAAATCAAAAACCGATGACACTCAGGTTTTTTCGAACAATAGCAGGTAAACCGCAAAACTTAAAGCCTTCCTTTAACTTGCCAATTGTCGGGGAAAACACGCGTTTGTTCGCCGGTACGACTTTCGGCGAAGTCATAGACGACGCCACGTATCGCCGCGAACACGCTCGGCGTGTAGGTCCACAGATACACCCGATGCGTTTTGCCTTTGCCTGGCACGAGCATCGCGACCGGCGTCTCATCGGCCTGGAGCACCGGGTGCTGTACCACCCGCTCGCGCAGTGCTTCTACAAGTGGCTATAGTTGCACGCCACAAGCGCCGATCCACATACCTAGCGTCGAGCAGGGAATCGCATAGCCCGCGCGTGCAAAGATGCGTTCCCGATGGTACAGCGGTAGATGATCACTGAATTTCGCGACCAGCACATGCGCGAGGAGTCCGCCGTCGGGATGCCTTTGTCGATGACGTGTGCGGCCACTACGTCTCGCATTTTGTGCACGCCCACTTGCTGCGGATGTGCCGCTCGACTGTGAACACACCCGGCGTGTAATCGAGCTTCTCGCTGACGTCCTCACCGATGCGCGTCAACTGGCAACCGCATGGGCAGAGCGTCGAGGCCGGTTCGTGGTGCAGAACCACGCGCGATAGGTCCGCTGGCACGGCGGCACGGCGCGGCTTGTCCGGCTCGCTCACGCTCTTGGCAGGCATGGTGGGCTGGGCGAGCTTGTATCCGATGGCGATGAGGTCGGCGTCGATCGCCTCGTCGAGCCGGCAGGGCTACTCGGGCGCAAGCTTCTCGCTCTATGTATAAGTATTACCTATCTTTCTGAATTTTTTATGATTATAGGTAAATTTAACCTTTATAAGTTATGGGTTACCGTTTTAGGGAGCTGGGCAATATCGCCCGGTATTGTTTATGTAAGTGATTGATTTATATAGAATATTACTTATCAAGTTTAATCAAAAGTTACCGTTTAGGGGAGTAGAGGGATACGTTTAGGGGAGGCGGGTTACTGTTTCGGATAGCTGGCTAATATTGCTCGGTATCCTTTATTTAAGTAATTGATTTATATATAAATTTTTTACTGATCTAAATCAAAAATTACCGTTTAGACGGGTAAAGGGATACGTTTACGGGAGCACTAAAACTCGCTAACGCAACTGGACGTTGAACGGATCGGTTGTCAACTTTTGTTCATGGCAAGACAAAAAATTAGCGAAGGGTTACAGCCGACTTACTGCACATCGCACGGCCGCTTTGCAAACCGAGCTGATACCCGCCCCGATGTGGCAATAGCTCTACTCCTGCAACGGATGATCACCAGCGTTTTCCGAAACCATTACGGATACCAAGATCCTACCTTGTTTGAAATGCAACTAACGTGCTTATACACCAAAATCATCTGAGAAACGAATGACATAGAAAACAACCGTGCATGGCAGCCGCTGGCCCGTGAGCGTGAGAAGTGGGCAAAAATGCTTCCCGAGAAATATGACGCGCTCTTGCCTTGATTGCTGGAAGCTGGAGACGGCATAGTGCCGAACCTTTTCGCGTTGACAGGCAAAAGCTATCTCAACCACGTCACCAAGGCGCGAATCAGTGCGGCAGTCACCCAGGCCATTTCTGCCGAAGCTGCTACACCTTTATTAACCATGAAAAAGAATGCTGTTGCACAAGCCGCTGAACTGTTGTTGAACGGCACCGGATGGCTGCTCGAGGCATCGAGAAACCAGAGTGCATGCGCAGATTTAACAGATCCGGACGCCAAAGCCGGCGACGAAGAAAACGAGGAGGAGGACTAAACCTAACCAAATCAAGCGCCCCGAAATGGTCGAGGTCTGGGCGTCATTTTAATTTTAGGGGATACAAATAATTATTGTCTCGCTTCATTTGTGGGGATACAATTATTGTTATGGATATCATCTTCGATCAAACTAAACGCGATGTCATATTCCATGAGCGCAAACTGCGCTTTGAAGATTCGACAATTATTTTTGCCGGTGATACGGCAGACATGGTAGATGATCGAAAAATTATGGTGAAGAGCGCATAATTTCCGTCGGCAAGGTCGCGAACCGTATGATGGTTATTGTGTGGACCCGGCGAGGAGATATCCGTCATATCATTTCGATGAGAAAAGCAAATGAGCGAGAGCAAAAAAAATTCGCTGAGCGACTTCGCTAAATCCGATGCGCGAGAATCGACCGCGAAAGACTACGAAGAAATTCCTGAGCTTGATGATAATTTCTTCAAAGACGCGGACATTCATCGAAATGGCGTATTGGTCAAGCGCGGCCGTGGTCGGCCTGTAGGTTCGAATAAGGAACAGATGAACTTGCGAATCGACCGCGATGTGATCGAGGCATATCGTTCGGCGGGTGACGGCTGGCAAACACGGATGAACGACGCATTGCGCGCCTATGCTGTGACAAACGGGTTTCTGCGCTGAAGCCGTTTTCTAACGAAAGACGTTTTATTGCTTTCTCCTATAGACGGGTTTTGCACAACAACCGTCTTCTCCACTATTTTTCCGATTGCTTGGCAAAGCGATTAGGAAAAAACTCTTCCGTCTGCTTCTCAATAACCGCGCGGCGCTCTGCCGAGGAAAGGCGTTTTGTTGAAGCCAGCACACCGGTTACCTGAGGCTTGCTGCTTCCATTTTCTGTCGTTATCTGCACCGGTTTTTCTGAATTCCCGGGTCTATTTGGTTTACTAGCATCGCTTATCGAAGCGCTTTCTTTGTCTGAATCCTTATGGGAGGCGGCGAGAAATTTGGCGATCGCTGCACGCGACGCCTGTACCCCATTGATGCTTAAGAACTCGCCCATACGTTCCAGTGTCACGTTTGCCTTTTGCAATGTCAGCAGGTCGGCGCGAAAGGGAGCGAGCTTCGATGAGCGTTTCTGTAGAACACCCGTTGCCAGAAATTCGTGTGCATTCATTGTTCGATCCAAAAACACTGTTCCAGCATTTTCTCGCTGTTTCTCGCCAGCGTCTACCAAAAATCTCGCAATTTCAACACACTTCTCTAAAATTTATCGCTTCGTAAACCAGTTTCTCTATAAATTCTCGCCAATTTATCGTGAGTACTATGGCCGCGTACAAATCTAGGGCTTCGGGAGGCACGATGCATATGTATGACAAATGCTCCGCATCTGCCCTACATATCGTGCCCAAAGGGGAAACCCCTTTGGAAACCCTATGCGGGGACCATTCCCAAAGGCTCGGCTTCAGCTAGTTCCTCTGGTGTCATTCTTGCAGGAAACAGCCGTGCCCCGTCGGGGCAATAGTGTTGTGCATCGTATCAGCGTCCTGGCAGGCGAGCCTTCGGGGTTTCAAAGGGTCCTCCCTTTGGCACGATATGTATGTGGAACCCGAAGGGTTTCGTATACATATCCATCGTGCCTCCCAGAGCCTTATATTTGTATGAGTTCGCTACACTCACGAGACATTGGTAAGATTTTAGCGATACATCAGTGAATACAACGAGAAATTCGAGATAATTCTGTGGAAATTGAGAGATTTTCGATAGACGTTAACGAGAAATAGCGAGAAAATGGTAGACTGATTTTTTTGAGCGAACAAAATGAATGCAGACGAATTCTTGGCGACGGGTATCCAACGCAAACGTTCATCGAAGCTTGCCCCCTTTCGCGCCGACCTGCTCACATTGCAAAAGGCGAACGTGACGTTGGATCGGATGGCTGATTTTTTAAATATCAATGGGGTGCAAGCGTCGCGTGCAGCAATCGCCAAATTCCTCACCGCGTGCCAAAAAGATTCAAGCAAAGAAAATCCGTTGATGACAGCAATAGGTACACCAACTACGGGTCAGAATTCAGCAAAACCCGTGTCGGTAACAGGAGAGAGCAAAAGCCTCAGCCCTCAGGTAAACGATATGCTGGCTCCAACAAGTCGCCTTTCCCCGGCAGAACGCCGAGCAGTCATCGAGAAGCAAACAGAGGAGTTTTTTCCCAATCGCTTTACCAAGCAATCCGGAAAATAAAGGAGAAGAGCGCGAGAGCGGTG
Source organism: Robbsia betulipollinis (assembly GCF_026624755.1). Lineage (NCBI taxonomy): Bacteria > Pseudomonadati > Pseudomonadota > Betaproteobacteria > Burkholderiales > Burkholderiaceae > Robbsia > Robbsia betulipollinis. The sequence continues at coordinate 22,062 of NZ_JAPMXC010000014.1, read as the reverse complement.
TGTAGAACGTTTGCGGTCACATTGCACTGGCAAGGACGCTCTCTGAGCCTGATTTAGAGACAAGTGGGCGTGTCAAGTCTTGAGGCCGTCCGACAGCTTGTAATAGCCACCCAGTGCCCCTATCGGCCGTTATACGAGGTGTAATTTCAGCGATGCAGCATGAAGAACAGAAGCGAGGCCGGGGACGACCGGCGACCCTGACACTTGAGCGACGACAGGAACAGCTTCGAAGTGGCGCAGAGGCACACCGCGAGCGTGCTGCGACGGCGGGCAAGATTCGCTTTGAGGCAATGATTGATGCCCGCTCAAGGACATTTGTGGAAACGTACCGTAAAGAGCACGACCTGCCAAATCTCGGAGCCGCGCTTGATGCGATACTTTCTGAATATATGTTGACCGGTAATCACAAAATGGAGTAAAATGTTTTCAAGGTTGGTGCATATCATTGCATCTTCGAAAAAATAGGAAAGGATATGCCCACTATTAGCGTCTTCTACGGAATCATGGTCCAGATGTTCTTCAACGATCACGCTCCGGGCCATTTTCACGTGAAGTACGCTGAGCATAAGGCCGTAATCGAAATTCAGTCGCTAGAAGTCATACAGGGAAAGCTGCCGCGCCGCGCGCTTGCCCTTGTGCTGGAGTGGGCACAGGTGCATCGGGCAGAGCTGCTAGACGACTGGGAACTGTGTCGTCAAATGCAGCATCCTAAACCGATCCAACCGCTGGAGTAATGCGATGGAGTGGGATGTAGTGAATGTCGAAGTGCGAGGCCCGCATACTTTGTTTGTGCGGTTTCGTGATGGCCTTGAAGGTGAAATGCTATTTCAACCTTCTTTTTTTCGAGGTGTCTTCTCACATCTAGTTGATTCTCAGGCGTTTCATGACGTGCGCTTGGTCGATGGGGTTGTGACATGGCCGGATGAATTGGACCTTGCACCGGACGCCATGCATGAAGAGATTGAACGCAATGGGTGTTGGATAGTAAGTTGAAGCACAACGCGGAAAAGAGCCTGCGGTCTTTCGCTACAAGGACATCCGGTTTCACTTCTTCTCCAACGAAGAGAATCCCCGTGAACCGATGTATATCCACGCAGATGGAAGGATGCTAAAGCAAAATTCTGACTGTATCCAGATATCAGATTGGCCAGCAGTAGCGGTTTCAACCGGAGTACGCTTGCGGAGTTGGACGGCGTTGTAGAACAGCGCCGAAACAAGATCGAGAGGGCTTGGAATGAGCACTTCAGCTAAAAAACTTCGCTTTGACGACGACACCATGTGGGTCGAACTGTCGGACGGCCGCACGCTTGGCGTCCCATTAGCATGGTTCCCCCGTCTGCTACATGCCACCCCTGCGCAACGCGCGGACTACCGCATCAGTGTGTCAGGCAACGGACTGCACTGGGAGGCTATCGACGAAGATATTTCTATAGAAGGGCTGCTGGCCGGACATGGCGACATGGCCCAGCGACCTTATCACGCAGCCTGACCGGGAAACACTGAGACAATGCTCAAATATCGATTGATTACCGGACCGGATGATAGTTCATTTTGTCAGCGGATTTCCGATCTTCTCGATTTGGGGTATCAGCTGCACGGTTCTCCCTCTATAACATTTAATACCGCCAAAAATTCAGTCATTGCCGCACAAGCACTTATTTGGCGTGAAAGTGTAGCTGAAGAACACAAATAAAATTTCGTCAAGAATCAATCTCTATCGGGGCGTTGTTCTTGTCGTACTAATAGGAAAACGGACATGTCCACATTGACCACTGCGATTGCGCTACGCGCGGCGATCAACGTGCTTCGTGATTCAGCTTGGTCACGAAAAATGCCCTGTGGGGAGCCGTTGGACGAAGCCTGCGTCCAGCTGCACTTAGACGCTGCTGAAACGCTCGAAGAGTCCCTGTCGGCGCTTCGTGACTACGAGTAGGAATACATTGCTATGGACATGTGGGACATCGATGTGTCAAGCAACGGAGATACCGTTTGGGTGACCGCATATGATGGTTCGTGTATAGGACGATTCAGTAAACGATTCGGGATCGATGTCCACCGGACTTCATCCGAGCAATTGGCAGGCGCTGGACAGTGCCTACATTGCACGCATCAGTCGGCCGGGCTATCCGACTGGCAGGTGTTCCGGGGGGCCATGCTAGAGCATCACGGTATCGAAGTTCCATTCAATGTTGTTCATTTTTGAAATCGGAAAACAAGAGCAAGCGAGATGACCACCACCGTTGGCTCTATACCCTGTCCCTGCCCGCGTTGCGGCAGCCCTGCTATCTGTAGTCCAAGCAAAGGGGTTTGGTGCGTTAAATGCCGCAATCGCACTACCTCGCCTAGCAAGAGATAGGAAAACAGCGTGCGCGGCGATAAACGTACTTCGTAACTTGACTTGGTTACGAAAAATGCCATCTGGGAAGCCGCTGGACGAAGCCAGTGTCCAACGGTATATAGACGGAGTCCCTGTTAGCGCTTCGTGACCACGAGTAGAAAAACGTGATCCTCGGGTCCCGTCCAGACATCCTCTTCCTCGTTGTGCACGGTCACCATGCCCGTGTCGGGTACGTAGCTGATAACCTCACCTTCATGCAAGGCCCCATAGTTGGTTTGGAACGCGACCCATTGACCAATCATGGCGCCGCCGGCGCTGGGCGCCCGTCCTCTATTTCCTGTGTCCAGATGCAAGGTTGGTCCGTGCCGACACATTGCCCAGCGCACCCTACGCAAAAATGGCGCGACGCCAGGCCTTCGCCACGCCACGCCACGCCACGCCACGCAGTGTGCTCGCTCATAAAAGGGGTTCCAATCGTACGGCCTGCTTCGATGGCATAGAAGCGCGCCTCGCCCGGTTGCCCGGCGCGAATCGCCGCGTTGATCTTCCTTTGTACCAAACGCTGCACGCAGCCGATCGACCCACGCGGCGACCGTCGGCATTGCCACGCGTAAAGACGGTACGGAGGGCGGTCGTGGAGCATGACGCGGGATTGAATTCGACATGATGGTTTCCCGAGTGGAGAATCGTCTCAGCAAAAATTCCGGCTGGTCGTGTGCAGTTCGCCGAGTAATGCACTCATGTCGACCAGACGCCGGGCTACCAGATGCCGCACTTCGCCTTCACACTGCCAGACGCCATAGACGCCCAGTAGCGACGCGCCCAACGCTTCACGACGAAAACGCTCGAGCAGCGCTGGCCACACGATGACATTGACCGAACCGGTTTCGTCCTCGAGCGTCACGAACATCACGCCTTTGGCAGTGCCCGGGCGCTGTCGGACAGTCACGATGCCGCAGCCACGCGCGAGACGCCCATTGGGATAAGTGGACAGGACCTGGGCGCTCATCAAGCGTTGGGCGTTCAGTCGCTCACGTAGTAGGGCCAGAGGATGACGACCCAGTGTCAGGCCGATTGCTCGGTAATCGCCAAGAATGGACTCCGCTTCACCTGGCGCGGTCAGATTCGGAGTTTCATCATCGCGCCCCGTGTCGCGCAGCAACGCCTTTTCCGGCGCCGCTGCGACCGCTTGCCAGAGCGCCGTTCGGCGATGGCCCACGAGCGATGACAACGCGTTGGCTGCGGCGAGCAATTCCAGATCGCGCCGCTCGAGCTGGGCACGGCGCGCGAGATCCGAGACATCGCCAAAGGCGCACACCGCACGGGCCGCTTCGATACGCCAAGCAGACTCCTCGCGCATGCCGCGGATGTTGGACAACCCCATGCGCACGGTAGGACGTTGCAGGTCACCTTCCAGCGTTGAATCCCACTCGCTGATCATCACATCGACTGGCAGGACCGCCACACCGTGCCGTTTCGCGTCCTGCACGAGCTGCGAGGGCGAGTAAAAGCCCATCGGCTGGCTGTTGAGCATCGCGCACAGAAACGGCGCCGGGTGGTGGCATTTGAGCCAGGCGCTCGCATACACCAGCAGCGCAAAACTCGCCGCATGGCTTTCCGGAAAACCATACTCGCCGAAGCCCTGGATCTGCGCGAAGATGCTTTCCGCAAAGTCGCGCGGATAACCCCGCTCAAGCATGCCGTTGACGATGCGATCGTAGTAATGCTGCAAACCACCTTTGCGCTTCCAGGCGGCCATCGCGCGGCGCAGGCGATCGGCTTCGCCGGCGGAGAACCCGGCGGCAAGCATGGCGATCTGCATCACCTGTTCCTGGAAGATCGGCACGCCCAACGTCCTCTCAAGCGCGGTCTTGACTTCATCGCTTGGATAGGCGATCGGCTCCAGTCCCTGCCGGCGCCGTAGATAGGGGTGCACCATGCCACCTTGCACGGGACCGGGGCGCACGATCGCGACCTCGATGACGAGATCGTAGAATTTGCGGGGTTTGAGACGCGGCAACATGCTCATTTGCGCGCGCGACTCGATCTGAAATACTCCCACGGTGTCCGCTTTGCAGATCATGTCGTAGGTGGCCGGGTCTTCCGCCGGGATGTCCTGCAGCTCGAACGGCTCGCCGCGCAGATCGCTCACCAGCGCCAAAGTTCGCCGTATGACTGACAGCATGCCCAAGGCCAAAACATCGATTTTGAGCAAGCCCACCGCGTCCAGGTCGTCCTTGTCCCACTCGATCACGCTGCGCTCGGCCATCGCAGCGTTCTGGATTGGCACCATGCGCGACAACTTGCCCGCACTGATGACGAAACCGCCCGAGTGCTGTGACAGGTGCCGGGGAAAACCCAGCAGCTGCACAGCCAGCGTCGCCCACTGCTGGATCAGGGGCGCCGTCACATCAAGGCCGGATTCGGTGAAGCGATGCAGCAAATCGCCGCTCGAGTCGAACCACTGGTGAGCTTTGGCCACCTTCTCGACGATCGTCAGATCGATGCCAAGCGCCTTGCCGGCATCGCGCAGGGCGCTGCGGGGTCGATAAGTGGTGACGGCGGCCGCGAGCGCCGCGCGGTCACGGCCGTACTTGCGATAAATGTACTGGATCACCTCTTCGCGGCGCTGATGTTCGAAGTCGACGTCGATATCGGGCGGTTCGTTGCGCTCGCGGCTGATGAAACGCTCGAACAGCATGTTGCCGCGGCTCGGGTCCACTTCGGTGACGCCCAGGCAATAGCAAACCGCGGAATTGGCCGCTGACCCGCGTCCCTGGCACAGAATGCCCTCGTTGCGCGCGAAGCGCACCAGGTCGTAGACGGTCAGGAAATAGGGTTCGTATTGCAGCTCGGCGATCAATGCCAACTCGTGCTCGATCTGCTCCTGCACGGCGAGCGGGACGCCACGGGGAAACCGTCGGTGCGCTCCGGCATAGGTTTCCTGCCGCAGGTAGTCGGCGGGCGTAACGCCCACGGGCACGACTTCTCCCGGGTATTCGTAGCGCAGTTCGTCCAGCGAAAACGTGCACTGCTCGGCGATCGTCAGGGTCTCGGCGAGCAGCGCCGGCGCATAGAGGTTGGCCAGGCGTAGACGTCCACGCAAATGGCGTTCGGCGTTCGGGTCCAGGTCGTAGCCGCATTCGCCCACCGGCCGGCGCAACCGCGTGGCCGACAGCGTGTCCTGTAGCGGTTTGCGCGAGCGCACATGCATGCACACGCCACCCAGTGCGACCGTAGGCAACTGATAGCGCCTGGCGACCTGCTCGACCGTCTCGCGCATCCATTCGTCGTCGGGGCCGCCGTGAAGTGATAACCCCAGCCACAAACGTTGAAAGAACGTGCGACTTGCCCAGCGTGCATGGGTATCAAATACATCCGCATCGGCAGACCGAACTGCCGGCAATGCGAGAATGACTAGACAGTCCGGCAACCAGCGCAGGTGCTCGTGCGGTGCCACCGGCCGGTCGAAATCCTCGCAGCGGATCAGATAAGCGCCTTTTTCCACGCGTGTGCGGGCCATCGTGATCAGTTCGCACAGATTGCCGTAGCCACTGCGGTTCTGCGCGAGAACGGTCAGTTCCGGGCCATCCGTACCATCCGCGTTCACCAGTCGAAAAAAGCTGCCAATCAAAAGGGGCAGTTGCGCTTCCTTGGCGGCGACATGGGCGCGCACCACACCGGCGAGCGAACACTCGTCGGTGATGGCCAGCGCCGCGTAGTCAAGGGCCGCGGCACGTGCAACCAGTTCCTCAGCGTGCGAAGCGCCGCGCAAAAACGTGAAATTACTGCAACACTGCAATTCCGCGTAGGGTGGCAAGAGAAAGGAATTCGCCATCGCCCATGCTCAGCCAAACAGGCCGTGTAGAAACCAGCGGGGCTCAGCTTCCTCAGCGGCGCCCAGACGTTCGCGAAAAATCCAATAGCAGCAATGGTCCCGGCCCTCGGCGATGAAGTAATCGCGCGCGGTGGTCTGCCCGCTCCACCAGCCGGCCTCAATGCGCTCAGCGGGGGAAGTTATCCGTAAGGGACTACCGTAGAACGGCCGGTGTTGCCGGGTTAGCAAGGCGATTGGCGTTTCCAGCAGCCAAAGTGGGCGGCGCAAGTGCCCGGGCGTTGCCACGGTCTTGGACACCTGCGCCACCGGCGCCCAGCGATTGGCGTGTTCTGGCCGGTGGTCCGTGAGCGGCTGCGGACGACGCACGTTCTCCTCGCCCAGCCGGGCAATCAGCAATTCCAGCAATCGTGCATGGTCCGCAGGCGTCCCGCCGGGCTCCGGAAAGAGCGTATCGCTCAGCGGTGCGGCACTCGCGAGCGAAACCGCGCTCATCCACACAGCCAGCACCGCCGCCGGCAATGTGGTGCGCTCTACGCGTTCCCGTACCAGCCGCAGAATGTGATCCGCATCCGCGGCCGGCTCGCCAAAGGCAATCTCGATTTCCGTTGGGATGATTGCCTCGCGGCCACGTTCGTGAGGCAGCTGCAGACGCAAGCGCCGCACACGGTACTGGCGCGCGCTCAGCCAGCCGCTCAACTGCGTAATCAGTGTCTGCGCGCAGGCGACAATCTCATCGGCGCGTTCGCTGCGATCCGGCAATTCCTGGCGCGCCTCAAACGTATCGGGGAGCGTCAACCATTCGTAGGCCTCGGCTTGCGCACCCAAGGCGCGATCGAGAGCGTGCAGCAATTCCGGGCTCGTGCGTTTGGCGAGGCCCGCGCGCGGCAGCGCGAGGACGTCGACCAGGGTGCAACAACCTAGCCCATCGAACCACTCCGCTGCGCGCCGCGCTTCCGGCAACAACGCCACCGGTACGCAGCCCACCGCGCGGGCCAGCGACTCCAGAGATAAGGTTGCCCTTTCCTGCCCGTGTCGCGCGAGGAGCCACGCGCCGGCGCCGGTCGGCGCGATGCCCAAGCGCCCGGTCATCGCCAGCGCCGTGAGCGTGTCGCGCATCTGGCGCCGCAAAGACCGCACGCCGCCGAATAAGCGCAGGCTCGCGCTGACCTCAACCAGTACCGTCGCCTCCGCGGCGAGCGTGACCTGGGGCGAGAATCGCATCAGGGCCACGGCCGCAGCGAATAAACACGCGTCTTCGCGCTGCGCGTCGCGCTCGCGTAGCGTGACGTTGGGACTCAGCGTCAATACGCCGCCACGGCGCATGCCGACACGTACGCCAGCCAAGCGCGCCGTGCGGCTCATCGTCAGCACGCGCTCACGCTCGAGGATGACCAAGCCGTTGGCATCAGGCGACCACGTCGGCCGATATGCTTCCAGCGACAGGTACGGAAGATGGACGCCGATCCACAGGCGCATGGCGATGACTCTTGAAAAGGGAGGGAGAAAGGGGCACGAACAGCGGCTCATCGCGTGCGGGGCCGCGACGTTTGATGAAGCGCACTGAGACGCCATCAAACGCCGGCGTGAGCCCCAAGCGCAACGGCGCGGGCGATGCGTGGGGCGCGGCCGTCATCGGCCGCATCATGAAAAAAACCGTGTCGCCCGCTTGGGCGGCCAAGTGCAGGCGGCGCAGCGCGTCATTGCGGATCTGCGGTTGCCAGAAGAGCAGCATGCCGCAGGTGCCGGCCCGGAGAATTTGCTCGGCGGCCCACAGGGCATCAGCTACCGAACCTGTTTCGATGCGGTGGAAATTGTCCGGCGGCACCCCCCAATTGGCGACGGCCAGGGCATTGGGCACGTGCGGCGGTTGAAGCAAAACAATCGGCCGCGTGCGCAGTGTGGCTAACGCAGGTTGTAGCAGGCGCACTTCGCCAATGCCTGGCTGCTGGATCAGGAGATCGATCAGCGTGCCGCGGGGCCACCCCCCACCGGGTAACTCAGCCGACAGCCCGGCATGGCCCGTATCGACGCAGCGCTCGCGGCCCTGGGCGAGTTGGGAGCCACGCCAAAGCGATGGATGAATAGTTTGTGGGCTGCTGAGTGCCTTGTGCATACGCTTCCCCGGTGGTAAACACTGTTTTTTTATACAGTATCTTACCGAAGGCGCTTTCGCAAGCTGGAAAATCCCGCGCACATCACGACGGCATTTCGGAAATGCAGTTTGGCTACTGCGCGCCTTGAGTAAAAAGGTACGTTTTTTAGTGGCCGTATCGATAACCTTTTTATACGCGTTGGCGCCGGACACCATCATGCACCCCGCGCGCAGCAATGGCGTCCAGTTCGCGCTGATGATCTAGTCCACGCGGATATTGATCATGATTGGCACATTGCACGCTATAGCCCCGTGTGGACAATAGCGTCGCCACATCGAGCAACATTCACCAGCGCGATCGCTCATCAAGGCACGTGCGCTGGGTCCGCAGTTGTAGCGCGGAATAACAGCCGCCGGCGCCGCGGCGGCCTCCCGAATGAATGCCAGTACCTCGACATAGGATCGCCAAGCAGAAAACTGCGTGATTCACGCCACACATCGTCCCTGTCCCCGGTTCCTATCCCTTCCGGCTTTACCGCAATTCTCTGGCGTATAAGAAACAGCACCATGCCACCAGTTCCTTGAACCGCTAGGTAATCAAATAAATATTATAAACTGTACCTACATTCATAGAGTTTGTTAAAATATGCTTTCCTTGCATTGAGGCAAACCCATACATCACAATGATATATTGTGCCTCTGCAAGGTTTTCTCCACGAAAGGCCAGGAACAAGTAATGTCTAAACAATCCGAACTCGACAAGTTGATCCAGGAAAAGGCGAAGCTTGACGCCCAAATTCAAGCGATGCGTGCAGAGGCACGCGGCAGTGCTCTCATTGAGGTCAAAGAAACAATTGCCGCGTTTGAACTCACTGCGGCAGAACTTGGGTTTGGCACGCGGGGTTACGCTCGGAAAGAGAGCGTGAGTAAACAACGCAGTGCGGTCGCTCCCAAATATCGCGACCCCGAATCGGGAAAAACCTGGTCGGGCCGTGGAAAACCGCCGCTTTGGATTGCCGGCAAAGACCGGGATGGTTTCGTCATCGTGTAAAGAAATTTTAGGTGGCGCGTCGCGCCCCTTTACAAGTTTTTTATTACTAATAGACCTCAAAAAAATAAAACAGATTGTCAATAACTAGCACCAATAAAATGCATTACGCTCTGTTACTGCAACTCAAGTGGCATCGATTTACTATCGCATAACGAATGTGTTTGAGACTTCAGCTACTGGCGCGGCGGCATATTTGATTACTATCATCTCCCTTCCAAATCAGCATCATGCTACGTTTTTATTGCACAAAAAAGCTTTTGGATCGAATCGGAGAGCGACCTGCGACGGAAGTCTCAGGCATTTCTGGTAAAAATCTATCAAACTGGTATACGACGATACTATTTTTGAAACCGCAAATCGCGCTATTAGTCAATGAATGCACCTTGCTGCCGTTATTAATGCCGTTGGCGCCGGAAAAAACATTAGCGACAAGATTCCCCGCACATCTGGCGGAAATATTGTCGCTGCACGGATGGCGTCCCGATCGAATCGAAAGCGAGTTGCGTCAACTCGACGGCCACCAATTCCTGAAGACCGCAAATCGCAGTGTGCTGGGCATAATGAACGAATTTGCGTTTTCCGCAGAGGTCTATAAGCACCATCACCGAAGTGATGACACGCAAAGAATAGCGCTGGCCTTAGCAGAAATAGTTTTTAAACCGATCCAGTATCAAAGCCCATCACAGTTACTTGCTGTCATTGAAGCACATGGCAGCAATCTGCATTAATCAGGCTGCAGTGTATTGGTTGCGAACTGCCTCTCAAAATCGAAACATCACACAATGGATAAAGCGACCATCAATGCCATTGATCCTGCACGCCTGACGGACATCATTGCGGATGTCGCGGAGCTTCATCCTCATGTTTGGCGTCGGCTGTGCTTTGCGTCGGCAGTTCAAGCCGGGATAAATGTCCCGGAAGCCGCCCATGCATGGCTGGAAGCACTTCAGGCGCAAACATCGTTCCTTAGTGCCGACCAAGTGACTGAATTGGCCTCAGAACTGGATGCATTGAGAAAAGGCATTGTTCGTGATGTCATCGAAGTTGCGCCAATGCTCGCGATTGAATTAATGTGGGAATTTTTTACCCTGGCCGAAGGTATCTTTGAGCGAACCGCCGAGGAAGCAACCGAGGTCAGTGATATTTTCGACCGTGCTTGCACTGATCTTATTAGTATTGCGATAAGCACGGGTACAGGACCGGCGTTATTTGCGACGAGGATCGCAGCCGCACAGGCATCTAGTCAGTACGGCGAGTTTCGAGAGCTCATTCAGGCGGTCAACGCCGCGCAAGCCAATGCCCCAACCTTTTTGTCGAAGGTAAATTCATACTTACAAAAGTCAACGTCATAGGTTAAACATATTTTGCAGAACACCGACTTTAGCGTTTTATCTAAGAAATCTCGATAGTAAATATATTATAATAATCACAAAACCAAAAAAATCTATTTTGCAATGTGATATGACATTATCCTTTTGCAACGAGTGCCGTTCTGTTATTGTTAACGGACTATTCTATGATTTTTCAACGTTTGAGGAAGCTGTGCTTTTTGTCTCAAATGTGAAATCTGGCATTCCGCCGCAGCTCGCATATAATTTTTTTACAGCACGCTGTGTGCGGCACTAGCATGCATAACTCATAGGTACTAGTAAAAACTGACCTCTTCGCCTACGTTGATAACGGGAGTTATCATAAGTGGCATTCGGCATACTGCCTGTTCGATGAATATGCCACTCTGACATGGAAGACCGTTTTTCGGCCGAAGCGGTCGTTTAGCACCTGTCCGCTCAATGACCGCAGTAAGATGCAAAGCAGACATCGCAGCAAGAGAAACCGCAAACCGTATTCGGTGGTCGGTTATTGACGCGGGGGCGCTCTTCCGAGCCTCCCACTTCGCTACGTCTTTTTCTTAGCCTCAAGCAATCATCGATTGAATTTCCCGATGCGCCTTTACAGTGGGGAGAACAGGGTTGCACCTAGATACCGTATCTAAGCAGCGGCCCTGGCTCGGATCAAATGCAGCACTGTGACCAACTGATCAACCTGATCTGCGAGAAAAATTGCCTCGGGCCCGGAAGGGCACATATCGACGAACGGGGTCTCATAGAGACGCGATGCATCCATAACCCCGTTCTGCATAAGTTCCTCGACGATGAGGTTGATGAACTCGATCTGATCAGGGGTCGCGGTCGTTCCGCTGATGAACTCGCTGAACGCCTGCATCGCGGATTCGCGCTCCAGACCTACCAATGACCGGATGAAAAACCCTAGGCCCTCACTCTGTTCGGTCGCAGACTTGATGAGTTCCGGCGATCCCCCTGCCTCGATCAGCATTTTATTGAACTCTTCGAGGTCGGCTGCTGTCAACGGCTGGTTACGACGCAGTCTCTGCAAAGCCAGATGGTTCTCGTGCGCCCGCAGAAACGCTCTGGCCTTTTCCTTGAACTTGGCCATGTTGAGGCCCGCCGTGACCTGTGGCAGCGTGACTTCGGTCATGTCGCCGAGCTCGTCCTCGAAGTCCGTATAAACGATCTTCTTCATGATTTTCGGAATAAGCTTGATGAGGGCGCGCAGTCGACGACGTGCGGTTTCCAGCATCGGCACGGTGACGTCTTCCCACCATTCGTCACTTGCAACTGCACTGATGAGAACGATCTGCGCCTTGATCGCGGGAATAGCGATCTGTTCCTCAAGTTCGCCTGCAATCCTCTGAATCTTCTCGCGAAGCCCTACGAACCCTGTTCCGGCTTGCAGAATGGTGAGTTGTGCACGTAAAACCAGCATATCGAAGCGCTTAGCCTCTTCGTCACTGTCGACGAGCATGGTCGGCAAGTCAGCGACACGATCGGACAATTCATGGAAGTCCTCCTGCGAAAGCGACTCCCAGGCATCGGGCTGACTGAATTTGTCGACAAACTGGCGCCGCGGCCGAACCACGAAATTATCGACGTTCATCGCCGCAACCTGAGAGTGCAGCAACGCCGCCGTCTCCTTGCGCAACTGTCCTTCGGAAAGATGACCGCCATAAGGTGGCGGCTCAGGCTCATTCATTTCGCCTTGCGCCCGTTCGTCGAGTGTACCGATCATGTCCAGCCGCGCCTTGAAAAGGCGCATCCCGAGCGGCTCTGTGGTCGAACCTTCAGCGAAGTCCTGACTCGCACCGAAGAATTCCAGGTTCTGGCAGAAATCGAAGATAAAGAATTCCTTCTTGTCCTGCCCTGGCCCGAACAGATCAGGACGAAGGCGCGTGCCACGTCCGACCATCTGCCAAAATTTTGTCTTCGAGCGCACCGCCTTGAAGAAGACGAGATTGACGACCTCCGGAACGTCGATGCCGGTGTCGAGCATATCGACCGACACCGCGATATGCGGCATCTTCTCAGGCTTCGAGAAGTCGTCGATGATAGTTTGAACGTACGTGGTCTTGTACGTCACCATCCGCGCAAAGTGCCCTTTGTACTGCGGATAGTTGGCGTCGAAGCGCTTCGCGATAAACTCGGCGTGATCGTTGTTCTTCGCGAAGATGATGGTCTTGCCGAGCAGATCGCCGCCAGCAACTTTTTGCCCTTTCGTCATGAGCACTTCGAGTGCCTTGTCGACCGTATCGATGTTGAACAGCCACTTGTTCATGGCCTCCGTATCAACTTCGGCTGGCATCGTACCGTCTTCGTTCCATTCAACTGCGTCCCATTCCTCTTTCTCTTCTTCGGAGAGATTGTCGTAACGAATTCCTTCGCGCTGGAACTTGAGCGGGACGGAAATCGGCACGGGCGGCACGAGATGCGAATTCGCGACGGCTTCGTCGAGACCATATGCGTCGGTCGGGACGCCCTTTTCGAGGTCGAACAGGCTGTACGTATCCTTGTCGACCTCATCCTTAGGCGTGGCGGTCAGACCGACGAGCATCGAGTCGAAATAATCGAAGATCGCACGATATTTCCGATACACGGAGCGATGAGCTTCGTCGATGACGACGAGGTCAAAATGTCCGACGCCGAAGCGCCGAACGCCGTTGTGGGCTTCATCGATGAGTCCCATCATCGTCGGGTACGTTGACACGAACACACGGCCCTCGGTGTACTTGTCCGTCACCAGATTGACCGGCGACGCATCAGCCAAATGCGTCTTGAATGCGCCGACCGCCTGATTGACAAGCGCCACGCGATCTGCGAGAAACAGAATGCGTTTGGCCCAGTTGCAGCGCATCAGCAGATCGGCGAGCGCGATGACCGTGCGCGTTTTGCCGGTACCCGTCGCCATCACGAGCAAGGCCTTGCGCTGGTTGTCGACTTCGAACGTTTCTCCGACACGACGAATGGCGCGCGTCTGATAGAAACGCTCCACTATCTTCGTGTCGATGGCCGCCTCAGCGAGCGATTTGCGGCTCGTGCGGCGCTGTATCACAAGTTCGAGTTCCGACTTCTTGTAGAAGCCCTGCAGTGCGCGACGCGGATAGGACTGGTCATCCCAAATCCAGTTTTCATAGCCGTTCGACAGGAAAATAATCGGGCGCTGTCCGTGTTGCTTTTCCAGGCAGTCGGCATAGAGCTTGGCCTGTTGCTCGCCCTCCAGTGGACTCTTGGTCGTGCGCTTGGCCTCGATCAACGCCAGCGGCTTGCCGTCGTCGGCCGAGAGCACGTAGTCAACATAGCCGATGCCTTCGTTGTTCGGCATGCCGGTGACTTTGACTTCGTGGTCCTTCGCCGGGTCGAGCGTCCAGCCCGCTTCCCTGAGCATCAAATCGATGAAAGCGCGACGCGTATCGGCTTCCGAATAATCGTGCGTGTCCGGCTGCGCGCTGTTGGCTTTTTTCGCGGCCGCAACTTCCTCGCGCAGTTTTTGGATTTCTTCGTCGAGCGCAGTTTTATCGGCGAGAAGATCGGAAAGGCGTTTATCTTTCGCGGTCAGTTCGGCGTTGAGGCGCTGGATTTGTTCGAGCGTCTTCGCGGGTGGCGCCGTGGTGACTGGCTTCGGAATCAGGTCGAGCGAGAACGTGAGGCTAGGATCGGGCCGAGTGGTGCGGCCGTAGGTGCGGGCAAGCCAATAACAGAGATGGAAGAGTTCGCGCGCGGCGCTTTGCGCATCGGTTACCGTAATTTTCTTGACGCCGTGGACTGCGTGATTGCCCAGCTCCTTGATGAAACGCGTTTTGGTGAAAAGCGCCTCGCCGACATTTTGACGGAACGTCGGTTCGTGGATCAATGCGCTGAGATTGTCCTGGTATGGGAGCTTGAACGCTTTGTCGTGCGTGTAGAGCCATGCGACCGCGATTTCCAGCGCGCGACGAGCGTAGAAGCAGGACACGCGCGGATCCGTGTTTGCAGATGCCTCCGCCCTGCTCGCCGCGTCGAAGAGCATGGACCATTCGGGGGAGAGGAAGGCGAAGTTGGTCATGTTTTTAGCTGTTTTTATAGGGTGCCGGCGAAGGCATCATGTTGAACCGAAGCGAACAAGCTGTCTGACTTCGCCATATCCACTTCGCAATCAAGCTTTATCTTACAAATTTGTTCAATCTTCCGAGCAAAGCCCTGCTGAGCAGCAAGCGGCGGCAACTCGATGCGCATCTTCTTAAAATCTCCCAAGGAAAATCGAGCGCGGGTTGCCGCCACTGTAAACTCGGATATCCTTAGTCTGCCAAGTGCCGAATTGAGATAGGCCTGAATGAACTCTGGGAGCACCAGTCTCTGATCGACACGAATGCGAATTACATCCTGAGTAATAATAGCCTTGGACTGCCCGGACGGGTAGATTGCTGCGATGCCGGGTGGATCACCCACCTTCGCCACCAAGACGTCACCAGGACGGACCTCGCATACGCTCAACGCTTTCGCTTTTTCCTCCGAAACGCACGCTTCGCTCACACGAAGATATTCACCATCTCGAATATCACGAATATAAACAACGGGAACCCCGACAAGCTGCAATTCGCTCGTAAGTAAATCGCTGCCGAATGGGCCATTCACAAACGACCCTCTGGTCTTGTCTGCGATTTCTCCTAGTAAAGATTCAACCGCGTTGCCTCGGCTGGACTTCCAGAACTCCTCGAAGACTGCTTGTTTCAATGTCTCTAGGTACGTGAGCGTTTCGCGCCGTTTGACGCGCAGCGCGTCGGCTTTATCGAGAATCTCGGCGATGCGGCGTTGCTCTTCAAGCGAAGGAATGGGAACTTCGTATTTCCAGAACTCGCTCATCACCATCCGGGGCATTTTGGCGCCGGCTACAACGTTCGACGCAAAGCTCAAGAAACGTGGAGACCTTAGAAAGTAGGCAAGATACTGCGGCACAACCCGAGTCGTATCGCAGCGCATTGGAACCAATTCGGTCGTCGCATAGCCGCTTTGGTCCGCGACAACGACTTTATTCAAATATGGTCGAAGCTTCGAATACAGTACGGTACCTTTCTCAAATCGATGAACAGACGGTCCTAAGTCGCCGGGTGCGACAAACTCCTTTTTGAGAACGCGTCCGCTCCCGGATTCCACTTGATCTAGGTTGAGCAACCACGTCGGCGTCGTAGGTCCGCTAGGCCTAGCCTTCGGACCGCCGAGCACCAGATCTTGCATTGCGCACATCGAGAAACCTTTCACTTCAACATCCCCGCAAGCTCCTTCATCCCCGCCTGAATCTCCGCCTCCAGCGCATTCAACTTTGCCAGAATTTCCAGCGGCGGCAAATGCTCGACCGCCTCGTGCATTACTTCCTTATACCGATTGATCGACAGGTCATAACCCTGCGCCGCGATGTCCGCCTTCGCCACGCAGAAGCTCTGCTCTGTGCGCGCGCGCTTCCGTTCCGAAGTCTCACGCGCATTCCACCGCGCGAGCACATCCGGCAAGTTGTTCTTATCGTGCTCCGCGTCCGTCAACGGCGTCGCGGGCGCAACGCCAAGCTTGTCCTCGCTCAATAACGGCTGACGCTTGTCATCGAGACTGCGCCCGTCGGCTTCCATGTCGTAGAACCACACGTGATCCGTGCCACCCGAATTGGTCTTCGTGAAAAGCAAAATCGCAGTAGACACACCTGCGTAAGGCTTGAACGCGCCCGAGGGCAATGAAACGATCGCATCGAGCTTCTGATCTTCGACGATCATCCGCCGCAATTCCTTGTGCGCCTTGCTTGACCCAAACAGCACTCCATCCGGCACGATGACCGCCGCGCGTCCACCCGTCTTCAACAATCGCAGAAACAGCGCGAGAAACAGCAGTTCCGTCTTCTTCGTCTTGACGATGCTCAACAAGTCCTTGGCCGTATTCTCAAAATCCAGCGAACCGGCAAACGGCGGATTAGCAAGAATCAGCGAATACTTCTCATCGTCCTCCGCATGACCTTGCGCGAGCGAATCCTTGTAACGCACGTCCGGATTGTCGACACCATGCAGCGCCATGTTCATGCTGCCGATTCGCAGCATCGTGTTATCGAAGTCGTAGCCGTGGAACATGCCGTGGTGGAAGTGCTCGCGTTCAACGGCATTCCGGAACATCGCAGGATGCTTCTCACGCAGATATTCGCCCGCTGCCACCAGAAACCCGCATGTACCGCTGGCCGGATCGCAGATCACATCCGCCGGCGCGGGCGCAGTGAGTTCGACCATCAACTGGATGATGTGCCTCGGCGTGCGGAACTGGCCGTTCTGCCCGGCGCTCGCAATCTTGCCGAGCATGTATTCGTAGAGATCTCCCTTCGTGTCGCGATCGTCCATCGGCACATGGTCGAGCATGTCCACGACCTTGGCCAGCAAACCCGGCGTCGGAATGGTGAAGCGCGCGTCTCGCATATGATGCGCGTAGGTCGAGCCATTCACATTCATCGTGCGCAGAAACGGAAACACGTGCTTATCGATTAGCGTGAACATGTCCGGCGCGGCAAAGTGCTTGAAGCGCGACCAGCGCATGTCATCGTAGGGTCGTCCGCCGGAGTCGGCGCCGTCGGGGAAGATGCGCCGAGTCATCGGCTTCCTCGTGACCGTGGCTTTGCGCTCTTCCAGCGTATGGATATCATCCAGACGACGCAGGAACAGCAAGTAGGTAAATTGCTCCATGACCTCGAGCGGATTTGAAATCCCGCCCGACCAGAAGGCATTCCAGATGGAGTCGACTTGATTGCGTAGTGCGCCAATAAGCATCGATATATACTTTTTGAGATAAATGGCCTCAAAGCGGATAAACGCGTGAGGCTGGAGTTTGCTCGATTTTACGCGAAATGCTCGTCGATTATGTGGGAGAGAACGATCTGCGTTGTTGGCGTAGGCGCATGGCCCCGGCACTTATCGTTTCGACCGCCGAGCAGGCCCTGCCAGTGCTCGCTGACAGATCAGAAGCGACATTCCGTTTACTTAAAAGAGCAGCCGCTCCAACGGGCTCACGACATCCACGACGAACGACCGCTTCTGATTCGCTCGAGACCTTCGAGAGACTAAGAAATTTGCTCCAGCAATGGCCCCTTGTGGCCGATATCCGACCACCAGATCGAAATCCCGCCTTTTCATCTGGCTATGTCTGCTTCGTGGCTTATTCCGGTCGTCGGCGGCCATAGTGCCAAGTGGCCGCAAAGGCCGAAAAGCCGCCGTCGCGAGAATGTTGAATTCGACCTGCAACATGTCTTATGTTAAACGGTTAGCGGCGCAATGCCTCCATTGTTGCCGTTCTGAGCTTTGATCGCTTACCGATGACGATCAACTTCCAGGCGGTGCCAAGCTCATCATCGACCCACTTCGGCTGCATCGCGCCCAAAGTGGCGGCAGCCATTTCACAAAGCCGCAGCCCGGCTGCTATGTCAAGCTTCAACATAAAGCTGGCTCGCTCCCCTGCCGGCGTACCCGCACCCGGCTTCACGGGGGCAAACAAAAAGTCGCGGTGGACGCGCGTCAATCCATGGTGCACCTTAACCTGCGTTGCCTTGCGCTCGTCCGTCGAAACCTTGATGCCGACCCAAGCGTTGAAGTCGAGATAGCACATAGCGTCGCCGGTGAGTAATCGGTACTGCTAGTGGTGACTTCACGCTCTTCGGATTTATACACAGCAGAAGTCCCGCTTTCTCGGCTCAAGCAACGGCCAAGCGTAGATCTCACGAGTTGGACTTCAGTCGTTCTCGGGCGAGAGCGATCGCTTGGTGCAACTTGGCCGCCAATGCTTCGCGGGGTGGCAAAACGGTGAGGTACTCGGCGACGTGAATGCCGCTTTTGTCTAATTCGAGCAATTCGATTTGCTCTTGCTTCTTGCCGGCGCACAAGATGATCCCGATCGGAGAGGCTTCACCAGGCTCCTGTTCATGCTTCGCGAGCCAACGCAAATATAGCTCCATTTGGCTTTTGTGCTCAGCCTTGAAAGCGCCCAGCTTCAATTCGACCGCGACAAGCCGTTTCAGCTTGCGGTTGTAAAATAGGAGATCAATGTAAAAATCATCGTCATCAATCAAAAGACGCTTTTGACGGGCAACGAACGTAAATCCAGCGCCCAATTCTAGTAAAAAATGCTCCATTTCCCGGAGAATGGCATCCTCTAAATCGCGCTCAAGATAGCGATCGTTTAAACCCAGAAAGTCCAGGATGTACGGGTCCTTCAACACCAGCGAAGGCGTTATCTGCTGCGACGCTCGTAATTCTGCGATTTCGCCCTTGATCACTTCTTCGGATTGCCGTGACAGCGCACTTCGTTCAAACAGCATAGATTGGACGCGTTCCTGCAGTTGGCGTGATGACCACCGCTCTAGACGGCATAGTTCGATATAGAAGTCGCGTTTGAGCGAATCGTCGATATAGATCAGCGCCTTGATATGCGTCCAGCTCAATTCTCTCCGCACTGCGGAGAGAATTGCTTCATCTGGAAAAACCTCCGCCACACGCAAGCAGTGTCGCAGCTGCTGTTCACTCCACCCGCGGCCATATTCAGCCTTTAGGCGACGCGCCAACGCGGGAAGTATTTCTTGACCGTATGCCGCCCGGCTGCCACTGAGGACAGTGGTGCGAATTCGACCGCCGACTTTCCAGTAAAGCAGGGTCAGCTCAGCGTTGACCACGGATGCTGCACGAGCCCGAGCGTCGTCAATAAGCTGTCTTACGTCGTCAAGCAATGGTGTAGGAACTAATTGGGTCATAAGACAAGGCATCGGTGTTGGGCTTTAATGCATAAGAGGCGAGGAGTCACCTTAATGCAAACGGCGCGCTGACGTAATAATAAACTGCCGCGTTGAATTCTCTCCGCGGTGCGGAGAGAATTGCCGTTCCCTCACCATAGTCAGATCTTCCGACGTTGTTTAATAATGTCGCCGCCAATAAAACGCTGCCGCCCTTCAAGTACAGATTGCTTACCTGTGCGTATAGCGATGTGGTCCAAAGCGAGACCTAGCCCAAGATCGTTGCCAACCATCAAAGTGTCCATTGTGCCGTTCCGCAGCCCGAACAGACCCACCGCTTTATGCCGTTTTATCTACTTTGTTCGTCATGCGTCAACTCGGGGTCACGCAGCAAATACGTCAAATATGGAATGATCATGAGTTCGCCGCGTTGCGTGATCGATGCCGTGCAGTTCCCCAATGCGCAAACCCAAATAGTGTTGGGGCAACGCGTTTGTACCGCTGTCGGCGAAAAGCAGAGCAAGTCTGCTTTATTTTCACGGCTCGCGCGTGGCCCAACGGCGGCGGTTCGACGACGACATAGCCGTCGGTTGCACTTGCGGAATTGTCGAATTTGCCGGGCTCTGCATAATCCAAGCGCATGTAAAATCGTATTACCTCAATTTAGCTCGCCACCATGCTGCGCCTACATTGCACCAAGAAACTGCTGGATCGCATCGGCGAGAAACCTTCCATCAGTCCGGTGCCCGCCGCTGACAGCGGCACCCATCTCGCCACTTGGTATGCCACAATGCTATTTTGGAAGCCGCAAGTCGCGTTACTGGTGAATGAACGCACTTTGTTGCCGGTGCTTATGCCACTCGCGCCCGCAAAAACGCTAGCGACGCGATTTCCCGCGCATCTGGCTAATGTTCTAACGGCTCACCGATGGCTTGCCCATCAGATCGACGCCGAAATACGGCAGCTCAACCAGCATCAGCTGCTTAAGACCGCCAATCGGAGTGTACTGGGCAGTTTGAGCGACTTCACGTTCTTAGCCGAAGTGCATAAGCAGCATGACGGATCCGACGATCTCCCACGCATTGCTTTGGCGTTGGCGAACACGCCTTGCGCTCCGATTCGCTACCAAAGCCCATCTGATTTGATCACAGCCATTGGCGCAAGCGGCGCAGCGATGCATTGACCACTGATCTTTCTTGCGATCGTCGAGCTTTTTATTGAAATAACTGAAGAGGCATCGCGCTATGCATAAAGTGACCCGGTTGGCCATCCCCCCTGACCGGCGGGACAAGGTTCTCGCCGACACGGCAGAGTTGCATCCCGATATCGGCCGACGTCTGCACTTCGCAGAGGTGGTTCACGCCAACGCAGATATATTTGACGCGGCCACCACGTGGCTTGACACGCTTCTGGATCAAACGACGTTTCTCACTTCTCGTGACATCGCCGAAACAGCCGTTGAGCTCGACGCCTTGCGCCTAGCGATTGTCGACGATGTCGCCAACGTGCATCCCGGTGAGGCCGCTGATTTGCTGTGGCGGTTTTTTACGCTGGCTGAGACTATTTTCAACCGAACCAGCGAAGAAGGGTACGAAATCAGTCGGGTTTTCGACCAGGCATGCGTCGATTGCGTGACGCTCGCGATTCGCGCCAAGACACTGCCAAATACTTTCGCCCACCACATTCGCACCGCGCTCGCAGCAGATGGCTATGGCGAGTTCGGAAATTTGATGCCGTCCCTTGATGCCCCACGTCCAGGCAATTCGGCGTATGTTGCTGCGGTGAAGGCGCACTTGTCACCCTCGTAACCCTCCGCCCATGCACTGATTGACGTCCCTCCTTCCTGCAGCGAAAACACGTTACAGCGTCGGATCTAGATTCACCCCGGTGCGCGGCGGCATTTGGCTGACCAAACAGCTTCACCGCTTTTTCCCGACTTATCTTCTTTCCTCATCACGCGGGGGGGGGGCATCGCACTCGGTCGCCAAGACGGCAGCTAGCGTCAACACGCGATCGCCAGTGTAGAGTTTTTGGAGGTGCAAGCGGGCAGCGGCAAACAAATACGTTGGCGTTCGGCGAAGTAAGCGGTCATATTCGGCCAACGTCGCCGCCATACACGCACGCTCATCAAGTGTGGGCCGTGCTACCTCCCCTTCAAAATCATGAACCACTGCGCGTTGTAACGCCTCCTCAACGACCACCATGATTGCCAATCCTTCACGAGTCAGTTCGTCGCCTAGGAACAAATACGTCAGATACAACATGGTCATCAATTCGCCGCCCTGCGTCATGGATGCTGTGCCGCCTTGCCAACTAACGAAGGCCAGGTGGTGTTTGAGCGACGTGCTTTGTACCGCTGCGGGCGACAAGGGGACGGTGACTGTCAAGGTAGTTGGAACGTGATCTACGCGGCCTCTAATTCAGGCAAGATGCTTCGCATTTCGTGATCTGTTCGCGGATTAAGCCAGACACTGCCAATAGGTTGCCAGTTGCGCAGTTGGCCAGACCATCGTGCCGGGTGTTGCTGCCGTGCAAGTTCATAGAGCTGTTTGCGTTTTTCAAGAATCAGCGCATCCTCTGCCGCATGGCGTTGAGCGGGTGCGACGAACCGTATCGCACTATGGCGATGCTCGTGGTTGTACCAATTGATGAAGTGATGCACCCACACGCGT